>JAJFLS010000628.1 GCA_021772595.1 Opitutales bacterium | reverse complement strand
TGGAAACGGATTTATTCAGCAGGTAGACCGGCATGTGATTCGGAGAAACGTCGCCCAATGTTACATAGCGGACGATTGTGTATAGCGTTGTACAAATGAGTACGGCGACCAGTTTCCAAATCACTATTTCATTTCCTTTTCGAGCGTGGAGTGAAGGCGATGGCTGTGGAGCGGAGCAGTCATTGCCTCACGCGCTTGATTCGAATTATTTGATTTTTTCGAACAGTATTGCTGAATTTCCAACATGGCGTGTTTATCATATGAATAGTTGGATCGTTGTAGGGTATACCTGAACGAATTGTCTATTGATTCAAGGCTTTTTCCATAGAAAACACGACGTTTCTCAGAAGTGGCTGTCATCTGACTGTTCAACTCTTTGGATGAGTGAAGTTTATCGTAAATCTACCACGGCGAATGGGGCGTTCGCTTGGCGTGGAGAGTTCCGGGACCCAAGCTAAGTGCAACGAGAGGGGCAGATCTGCTGGATTATCGAATTGAATGCGTTACGGGGCGATGGGGCTAGCCGATTGTAGGAGCCTGCTTGCAGGCGATTGTTGATCCAGCTTGTGGTGAGAGAAATCGCCTGCAAGCAGACTCCTACACTTTGAGGCACCTTAAGCGTAGCTCAGAGCTTTAGCCTGAGCATTGATGTTGGTTGTGGGCTCAGGCTGAAGCACTGAGCTACGTGGAATGCTATTCTAGAACCGAAATGTGTACTGGAATTTCGCGGAGACTTTGGTGTCTTGCTGGTTGAAGCGGAAGCCTCCGTTGGTGTCTTGGATCCAGCCTTGGTTAAAAACGAGGAAGAGGTCACGTCCGGGTGTGAGAGTCCAGCGCATGCGGCTTTGCCAGCCGAGGTTTCGGGAACGGTTGTCGTATTGGATGAGATTCGTGAATGAGAGGAAGGGCGATACTGCGAAGTCGATGTTGGAGGTAATCGTTCGGGCTATGAAATTGCCTTCGGGGAGGTGGGCGAAGGTTTGGTCGGCGCCGATCGAGATGTTGAAATGCGGCGGAAGTTTGTAGATGAGGGTAGTCGAAATTCGTTCGGCGGTGCCGGACCAGAAATCGCCGTAGGATGTATTCAAGATTCCAGTGACGCGTCGTTTGCGGGCCGTGGCGATCGAAGTACTGTAGCGATTATTGCGATATTCCCCAGGCTGGAGGATTACGCCGGGAGAGATTTCGAAGGGCTCGAAGAGTCGCTCGAAGGTGCGGTCGTAATCGACTAGAGAGCGGATGGCGTCGCCGGTATTGAAGCGCCAATCGATTGGAGTGATGTGGAAGTCGGAGCTTTCCAAGCGTCCGTTGTCCAACCGCTCGAACTGCGTGTAGAAAATGTCGTGAGACATCTGCTGGAGGTTCAAGAAGCGGTTCGGTCTGGGATTGTAGCTGGCTCCGACGCGGAACATGCGGGCGTTGTTTCGTTGGAGGAAGCCTATTCCGGGGTCGAAGTTTTCTTCGATCACTCGATAGACCAGTTCGCCAATGTATTTGTCATTTGGATAATGAGCGGAGATTCCATAGGAGTTATCATGGTTCGAAACTCCTTCGTTGTCGCTGCGGACTCCATAGGCATTCACGATGAAATTCTTGGAGCTCCCCATGAAATTGGAAGTGGCCAAGCGCGCGTCCGCTCCGTAGGTATCACTATCCTTTCCCGGAGCGGGATTTCCTTTCGTGAAAATGCCGCCAACGTAGGATTGCTCGAATAGGTTTTGCTTGAAGCGACCGACTACGAAATCCTTGTCTTCCACGAAGGAGGTCTCGTCGGTTCCGACATACAGCAATCCGAAATCGGTGTTGGTGACTTTGCCTGTCCATTTGGCTCCAACGTTGATGGGCACCTCCTGGCCGTTGAGCAGTCCAATGCGGCGGCTGAAAAACGGGAACACGTCCGCGCTCGCGGAGGGCACTCCACCTGGCGATTCGGGTCCTGTACTGGCAAAAGCGAATACGCCGGCGTCCTCCAGGAAGAACGAACGCTTCTCGGGAAAAAAGAGCGAGAAGCGCGTGAGATTTATCTGTCGCGCGTCTACCTCGGTTTCGCCGAAGTCGGTGTTGAGTGTCCCTGTAAACTTGATACTGGGAGTAACATTGTAAGAAAAATCTAGTCCCGGTTCGGCATCGAATCCGTCATCGCTGGAAGTGTCCGAGTCGAGCCATGTCGTGGCAAGGAAGGGCCGCACGTCCAAGCCGATGCCTTGGTTGAGTCCTTCGAGATTCGTGATCTTGCCCGATTCGGAAACCTGCAGGAACTCGGTCTCGAGGCGCGCTCCCGACCAGCGGCTTTCTTCCAGTTTTCGGAAGACGTTGCGCGAGATGTTGAATCCCCATTCGGTTTGGTTTGCGGGGAAATTGAGGCTTTTGAAGGGGATTGCGATTTCGGCGACCCAGCCGAAGTCCGTCCGTTTCGTGCGCATGTCCCAAATAGCGTCCCAATTGGTATTGAGCTGCTCGTTGGCAAATGCGAGGCCATCGACAAACGCTCCCGAAGGATTGGTGGCGAAGTAGAACGCGTTTCGCTGGTCGCGGAAAGTGTCCAGAATGATCTCGAGGTGATCGTCGGATGTCAGGTTGGCGTCGCGCTCCATCTGCGTGCCAATCACTTTATCCGGTTCGGAGTCGAACGCGGTGACTCCGATGTAGAGGTTGTCTCGGTCGTAAAGGAGCGTGACATGGGTGCGCTCGCTGGGGGCGGCGCCGGGATTAGGTTCGCGTTGGATCAGGTCGCCGATTTTTGGAGCTTGGCTCCAGGCGGTCTCGTTAAGCGTGCCATCGATGGTGATTTTCGCAGTGGTCGGCGAGACGGTGACTGAGCGCGTTTTGGATTCTCCGTTCTGAGCGAAGCAAATGAACGGAGCAAGAAAAGCCAGCGAAAGGGCGATTCGAAAGATGCTCGGGCCTTTGATCGCTGAATGAGTCATACTTGGTGAGTTCTTTGAGGAGAATAACCCCATGATCGAAGAACTAACGAGCACAATGTAGCGGGATTCGGGCTAAATCGCCTGACAGTAGCTCAGAGATTTAGCTATGGGATTTCGCGGGGTAAACCCGCTCCTACAGATGCACACATTAAATGTAGGAGCGGGTTTATCCCGCGATTTGCAATTAAGTTTCCCGAGAGGCGTGCTTTCCTAGAACCGAAACGTGTACTGGAATTTTGCGGACACTTTGGTATCTCGGGGGCTGAAGCGGAGCCCTCCGTCCATGTCTTGGATCCAGCCTTGGTTGAATACGAGGAAGAGATCGCGTCCGGGCGTCAGGGTCCAGCGCATACGGCTTTGCCAGCCGAGGTTTCGGGAGCGGTTGTCGTATTGTACTAAATTCGTGAACGAAAGAAAAGGAGAGACGGCGTAGTTGATGTTTGAGGTCAGAATTCTCGCGATGAAGTCCCCTTCTGGGAGATGGGCGAAGGTCTGGTTGGTCCTGAATTCGAAAGTGAATTTCGGCGGGAGCTTGTAGGTGAGGGTGGTTGAAATTTGCTCGCTTGTTCCCGACCAGAAATCGCCCCATGAGGTGTTGATGAAAACCGATAGGCGGCGCTTTCGGGCAGAAGCCAATACGGCGCTGAAGCGGTCGGTGCGGTATTCGCCGACGGGGAGGATTATACCGGGTGATATCTCGAAGGGTTCGAAGAGCCGCTCGTACCCGCCGTCGTAGTCGATGACCGAATGGATGGAGTCGCCCGACTTGAAATGCCAGTCGAGCGGGGTGATGTGGAGTTCCGAACTTTCGCGCAGGCCGTTGTCGAGCCGATCGAATTGCGTGTAGAACACGTCGTGAAACATCTGCAGAATATTCAGGAGATTGTCCGGCCGTGGATTGTAGCTGGCGCCCACACGGTACATCTGGAAATTGTCTCGGCGGAGGAATCCGAGCGCGGGCCGGAAGTTTTCCTCGACGACGCGATAGACCGCTTCGCCAACGATCTTGTCGTTCGGATAGTGAGCGGAGATACCGTAGGACCATTCGTGATCGTCGATGCCGTCATTGTCGGTTTTGAGGCCGTAGGCGTTCACGACGAGGTTCTGGGATTCGCCGAGAAGGCTGGAGGTCGCGAGGCGAACATCCGCTCCGTAAGTCTTGCCGTCCTGCCCGGCGATCGGATCCCCGGAGGTCAGGAGGCCACCCACGTAGGATTGCTCGAACAGGTTTTGGCGGAAGCGTCCGACGAAGAAATCCTTGTCCTCGACAAACGATGTGCCACCGGTCCGGACGTTTAGGAGGCCGATGTCGGTTCGTCCCGTCTTGCCAGTCAATTTGACCCCGACATCGATCGGCACTTCCTGGCCGGAGACGAGGCCGATCTTGCGGCTGAAAAACGGAAAGATGTCCGCTCCCGCACTCGGCACGCCGCCGGGGGAGTCGGGTCCGGTGCTGGCGAACGAGAACACGCCGGCGTCTTCCAGGAAGAAGGACCGCTTTTCCGGGAAGAAGAGCGAGAAGCGCGAGAGGTTGATCTGGCGGGCGTCGACTTCGGTCTCGCCGAAATCGGTGTTGAGGGTGCCGGTGAGCTTGAGGCTGGGGGTGATGTTGTAGGAGATGTCCATGCCGAGCTCCGCGTCGGTTCCGTCGTCGCTGGAAGTGTCGGAGTCGAGCCAGCTCGCCGAGATGAACGGTCGAATATCGAGGCCTTTGCCCTGGTTGATTCCGTCGAGATTGGTGATCGCTCCTGCCTCGGAGACTTGGAGAAACTCCGTTTCCAAGCGGGCGCCCGACCAGCGGTCTTCTTCGAGTTTCCGGTAGATGTTTCGGGAGATATTGAATCCCCAGGAGGTTTGTCCGGCGGGGAAATTCAGGCTTTTGAAAGGGATGGCGATTTCGGCAATCCACCCCTCGTCGCTGCGTTTCGTGCGGACGTTCCAGATGGTGTCCCAATCCGTGTTCAGCTGCTCGTTGGTGAAAGCCAGTCCATCGACATAGGCGCCGGACGGATTGGTGGCGAAGTAGAAGGCGTTGCTCTGATCGCGAAACGTGTCGAGAATGATCTCGAGGCTATCGTCGGAAGAGATACTCGCGTCGCGGGCCATTTGAGTGCCGATGACTTTTTCGGGCTCGGAATCGTAGGCAATGACGCCGATGTAGAGGTTGTCGGCGTCGTGGAGGAGAGTGACTTCCGTTCGTTCGGTCGGTTCTCGTCCCGCGAGGGGCTGCTGCTGAACCAAGTCGCCGATCCTCGGAGCAGAGCCCCAAATGGCCTCGTCGAGCGAGCCGTCGATGATGATTTTTTCAGAAGTCGTCGTCACCGCAACGGTGCGAGGCTGGCCATTGTCTTGCGCATTTGCGGCGAGGGCGACCATGGCAACGAGGGCTGCCAGCAGGAGCGAGCGGGCGCGTGTGAAAGTAAGCCATCCGGCGGAAAGCAAGCGCGAATGGTCGAGACGCGGTTCGGTCGCGTGTGAAAGGGAGTTAGATAAGCCTGGCATAGATTGGGAGTGAACGGGATAAGGTGATTTCATTGACGAGAACTGACAAGTAATCTCCTTAGATTGCCGCTCGTGGGCCGATTTTGGACCTCAAGAGCCATCGGGGCGTGGAAAGGGCTGAGATTTTTCCGACTGAGTGTTTGAAACCGGAAATGGACGCCACGAGAATCCGCGACCGTTTAAATTACAACGTTGTATTTTAAACGGTCGCGGATCTTCGAGAGGGCTCTGGATAGGGCGTCAACTTAAGGCGCTTTCTCGATTGTAGGAGCCTGCTTGCAGGCGATTCTCTTCGTCAATCCCTACGGGATTATCGCCTGCAAGCAGGCTCCTACAATCACCGATCCGTCGCTTTTTGCTTAAATGGACGCTCATGATCGGCGAACGCGGCGGCAGAGCGAAATCCAATTTGCAGATTGTTGAGATTGGCTCTTGCTTTGACAGGCATCGGTCCAACGCTATCTTTGAGCTTTTCTTGCTAATTACGCTTATCCTAAACGATTCTACATGATTAAGTTCCCCGTCCGTCTACTGCAGGTGATTATCGCCTTAGCAACTATTCTGCCCGCTCAAGCGGCAGGTCCGAAGGTGCTGGAGATCCTTTCCGGATTCGAGCGGCCTGTATCGGCGGCCATTGGTCCGAAGGGGAAGACGCTTTTCGTGGTCAATCGCCCACGCGGCGAGGTGGGGGCCCTTCGTGGACTCGGCTCAATCACGAAGTACACGGTGGATGGTGAGCGTTCGTTTAAGCTTGCGAGCAAGAGTTTCGCTGTTGGTTTTACGGCGCCCGCGGATATCGACTTTTTGCCGGTCGCGATGGGAGATGTCGCCCCTGCCGGCTCGATTTTTCTCGTTTCGGGCACACCGCTTATCGAGTCCGAGGACGGTCGCATTACCAAAGACGCGTCAGACGATTTCATTGGCATCACAGTGATCGATCCGGTTACCGGAAAAGAGCTGAAGGCGATAAACCTGGGTCCCGCTTCAGACATAAAAATGAACGGCGAACATTCGCTCATTTCGCCCAACAGCTTGACCTTCGATAAAAGCGGTAGTCTCTACATAACGGATACAGGCATCGGCGGAAATCTTTTCAAGAAGAGAGTGCAGGCACAGCCGGCGATCTACCGAATCGACCGTCGCGGGATTATGGATATGCTGAATGGAAAATCTCCTATGGATGTCGAGGTCATGAAAGTGTCTAGCATTCCCAGAGATATTTGCTACCAGCCCAAAGATGACTCGGTGTACTTTGTGACCAATCACACGCAAGGCGCGCCCAAGGGCTCGGTATTCCGGATCGCGAGCGGCGATTTTAAGAATGTCATGATGATGAAGACTATCGTGCGGGAACTGACGGCGTTGAGCAGCATGCAGTTGCTGCCATCCGGACGAGTGCTATTGGCGAGTAACTCGGGCGAACTTCTCCTCCCAAAAGGGAAAAAGGCTGCCCGGTTGATTCACTTTCGTCCACAGATGACATTTTCGAGTCCGGGGAAATTTAGCCTGCTGGCTCAATCGGACGGGAGCACGCTTCTTGTGGTTCCCGAGGAGGCGGGCGACGCTGGGATCAACAAGGGGCAACGCGTGAAAATCGTTTTGCTCCCGAAAAACTTCTGACGGGAAAGCATGGGGGAATGAGGGGAAAATGGGATTGCGCGTAAAGCCCGCTTGGCTGGCGGCTATTCTGTTGGGACCGTTTGGACTTCTGCCTTCCGGGAGTTCTCAAAATTCATGGCCGCACGAGCGAAGCGCCCTCGTCCAGGATAACCGCGTTCTCTGGGGTGAGCTCGATAATGGCTTCCGGTACGCAGTGCTGCCAAGCGGCGGTGAAACCGGCGGTGTTTCTTTGCGTTTGGCGGTCAATGTAGGCTCTTTGCAGGAAACCGAGAAGGAGTCCGGTTACGCTCACTTGATCGAGCATTTGGCGTTCGAGGGAGCGGGCGAGTTTAGCGGGGAATCCATCGACCGGCTTTTTCGGGAAATGGGGCTCAGTCTCGGCGACGACGTGAATGGGTTTACGACGCATCATTACACAAGCTATCGATTGGAGCTGCGGAATGGGGACGCGGCCGCTCTGGGGCAAGCGTTACGATTGTATCGAGGATTTGCGGACGGAATCGATTTCGATCAAAAGAGCATTGAAAAGCAGCAAGCGATCGTCTTGGCGGAGAAGCTTCGCTACAATTCTCCGGCGGCCCAGTTTGGGGAGAAGGCATTCGAGCAGACCATGAGAGGCTCACTGTATGCGACGCGTCCGATCATCGGCACGAAATCCGCAGTCGAGTCGGCAACACGCAATCAGTTACGAGCATTCTATAAAAAGTGGTATCGGCCGGATTTGATGATGCTTATTGTCGTTGGGGATGTGGATCCAGGCCAGCTCGCTTCCGAAATCGAGGATCGATTTGGGAGTCTGGTTTCGCCGGAACGGAGAGGCTCATTTCCAGATATCGGCGAAATCGAAGAGAACCAATCGGCTCGCGCTACGCTGTTGCAGCTCGAAGGTCTCGATCGGGCTTTGATCGATCTTTCTCGGGCCTGGAACGAGCCTCGCGGACGAGACTCGGTGCGAATTCGAGAGCGAGATTTTTTGCGGTCTTTCGCGACGGAACTGCTGAACGAGCGTTTCCAGCGATTCATCGGCGCGTTCGATAGCGACTTCGTGACTTACGATTCGAGATTCAAAGCGCCGTTCGCCCATGCTCGATTGACGACGAGCCGAGAGAAGTGGCTAACCGGGCTCACGCTTCTCGATCGTATGATTCGGCAGGCGACGCGCCACGGATTTCATCCGGAGGAGATCGATTCGTTGAAAACGCGCTGGCGGAAACGATTGGAGAATCGCGCGGCGTTGCGCCAAGCGTTCAATTCCGCAAGTATCGCTAGCGCTATCGAACAGGAAACGCTGGCCGGGCGCGTGTACTTGTCGCCGGAAAATGGATATGCAATGGAATCCGGATTTCTGGCGGCCTTGGATGAGCGCGAGTTGACGAGAGCCTTGCGCGATTGCTGGAAAACGACGGGCATGTCCGTCGTCGTTGGTGGAAACGTTCCTGAAAAGGCGACTACGAGGCAGTTGGCTCGTGACTTCGCC
>JAJFLS010000627.1 GCA_021772595.1 Opitutales bacterium | reverse complement strand
AGATGCTGATCGGCGTCTATGGCGCCAACCTCGGAATGGAAAACACGCCGGACTCTCCTCCTGGCGTCTTGCTCCCACCGCCGAAAGGACGGGCAAGCGATCTGCTCACTCAAAAAGCGGGCCGCAAGATCGGTGTCCCCGTTTCTTCCATACATCGAGCCGTTCTCACGCGGCCCCTCGATGCCGACAGCATTCCCAAAAAACTCCACCCCAATAACCCGTGGGCTCAGAAGATCGTAGGCGATTCCATGAAGCGCCGAGCAGCCTGCTTTTGGGCGACTCACTGCAATCGCGGATGCAGCATTGGAGCGAATTATCAGAGCACTACCGTTCATCTTCCTCCCGCGCTCGCAACAGGGAATCTAGACATCATCCCCAATGCTCACGCCAAAGAAGTCATTACCGGGAAAGACGGGAAAGCCACGGGGGTCCTATTCATCGACAAAACCACCGGCAATGAAGAACGCGTCAATGCGAGCGCCGTAGTGCTCGCCGCTAGCAGCGGAGAATCCGTTCGCATACTTCTCAATTCCAAGAACGCCCAATCTCCTGAAGGCGTCGCTAATCGAAGCGGACTTGTTGGTAAATACATCATGGATACAGTCGGATCGAGCCTTAGCGGCCAAATCCCGGCCATGGAAAACCTGCCGCCTCACAATGACGACGGAGCAGGCGGCAGCCACTTCTACAGTCCTTGGTGGCTCTACAAAGAACAACTCGCCGGAAAGCTCGATTTCGCGCGAGGCTACCACATCGAAATCGGAGGCGGACGCAAAATGCCCGGCGGCAATAGCCCCGTGCCTGGCGAGTATTTGAAAGGACTTTACGGCACTCGGCTGAAAGAGGAAGCACGTCGATACTACGGCTCCTTCGTCGGTCTCGCCTGTCGCGGAGAGATGATTCCCAATGAATACTCCTTCGCGGAAATCGATCCCGCAGTTAAAGACAAATGGGCCGTCCCCGTTCTACGCTGGCACTGGAAATGGAGCGACCATGAGCTCAACATGGCCATGCATGCCGAAAAGACTTTCGCCGCGCTGATCGAAACCATGGGCGGCAAAGTACGTGGCACGCCCGCCAAAACCGGCCACGACATCATCCGCCCTGGCGGCAACGTTAAACACGAAGTCGGCGGCGCTCGCATGGGCGAGAGCCCGAAAGACTCCGTTTGTAATCGCTGGAATCAAACTTGGGACGTTAAGAATCTCTTTCTTTGCGACGCGGCCCCCTTCGTTTCCAACGCCGATAAAAACCCCACCCTATCCATCATGGCGCTTTCGTGGCGCTGTGCGGATTACATCATCGAAGAATCAAGAAAAGGAAACCTTTAGCCCCGTAAGATATGGAAAACAACGAACCGCAATCCCGCCTCTCGCGTCGTGAAGTCATCAAATGGTTTATCGCTGCCGGAGCTGCTACTCAAATCACACCCTTCCTGTCTTTCGGTCAAAATGCGGCTCCAAATGCTAGCGGCTACGGAACCGACCCTAAGGCAACCGGCATCTACAAGCCAGGAGATTTCTGGCCACTTACGCTCACGACAACCCAACGCGCCACCGTGACCGCCCTAGCGGACATCATCCTCCCTGCCGACAATCTCGGTCCCGCCGCGAGCGCATTGCGAGTGCCCGACTTCATCGATGAATGGGTCAGCGCTCCCTACCCGAAACAGAAAAAAGACCGTGAAACGATCCTCGGTGGACTCAAGTGGATCGATCAAGAATCCCGCAATCGCTTCAACAAAGCATTCGCCGCGTTGGTCGCAAATCAGCAAACCGCAATCTGTGACGATCTTTGTATCCAGAATCACAAGGATGCGAAATTGAAAAAGGCGGCTTCCTTCTTTCGAAGTTTCACCTCGCTCTGCACAGGCGCCTACTACGGAACTCCCGAAGGCTGGAAAGCGATCGGATACGTGGGCAATCTGCCAACCGCGACTTTCGATGGCCCTCCACAAGAAGTCTTGGACAAACTCGGCATCGAACAAACCGTAAACTAGAATTTCCGTAATCAATCTCATGAAAAAATCAACATTCATCTGGGTCGCGGCCTTCATCGCCTCGATCACCTACGTTTCCACTGCTGCCGATTCCCGCCCAAACGTCCTATTCATTGTATGCGATGATCTGAATACGCACGTTTCCACCTCTGACTATTCGGCCATCGAAACCCCAGCGTTCGAGAAATTGGCCGCAGAAGGGATGACCTTCAAGCGCGCCTATTGCCAGTACCCGGTATGTGGTCCGTCGCGGGCATCCTTCTTAAGCGGTCTCTACCCGGAATCGACGGGCATCGTCAATAACGCTACCGATATCCGTAATGAAAGACCGGGTACAGTCTCCATGCCCCAAGCGTTCAAAGAGCAAGGCTATTGGACCGCTGCGACAGGAAAAATATTCCACAACTCTAAAACCGATCCCGGCGATCTCGCGTGGAACGAGAAAGCGTTTTTTATGAATGACGAAATGCCGCTCGAAAAGCAGGCGCGTAAAGAGTTTGAAGCTAAACACGGATCCATCGAAGACAGAAAAAACAGAAGTTTGTGGAAGGAATTTCTACTTGGATACGCTCCTCAAACGATGAACCAGACCCCCGGTTGGGGACCTTCTGGACTTACCGATGAGCAGCATCGGGATGGCAAGAATGCCCGGCAAGCTCAGGACTGGATCGAAAGCAAGGCCTACGGTGATAAACCCTTTTTTATGGCGGTCGGGATTCACAAGCCACACGTCCCATTCCTGGCTCCTCAGAAATACTTCGACATGTATCCAAAGGATGGGCTGAAGTACATCAAATCTCCCTCCAACTTCTGGGATACCGTTCCAAAGTCATCTATTTCTAAACGCTTCGAAGGATTTGGTTTTGAACACAGTATAGAGAACGATGATCTCCGGCGCGAGTACATGCAGGCATACCATGCGTGTATCTCATTCATAGATGCCCAGATAGGATCCATTTTAGAGAGCCTCAAAACAAACGGCCTTTGGGAGAACACCATTGTCGTTCTGACCTCAGATCACGGCTATCAGCTAGGCGAGCATTTCCTGTGGGGCAAAGTTACCCTCTTCGAAATCTGCAATCGAGTGCCGATGTTGATTCGAGTTCCCGGACAAACCAAAGCCGCTTCGACATCCCAAGGCTTGGTCGAGCTAGTCGATCTCTTCCCGACGCTCGCAGAACTTTGCGACGTGAATGCTCCGGACGACGTGCAAGGACGCAGCTTGGCACCCATGCTTCGCGATCCAAATGCCGCGGGCAAAGATTCGGTCTACACCGTCGTTACACGCGGAAAAAACCTCGGAAAAGCCATCCGGACCGATCGATGGCGCTACTCCAAATGGGAGGACGGCGAGGAGCTCTACGACTTGAGAAACGACCTCGAAGAACACCACAACCTAGCCCGCTCGCCCGAATATTCCTCAACGCTCAAAACAATGCGAAGGCATCTCGAGCGAATGGAAAAGCGCGCCGCAATGGCCGCCAGGTAATAAATGTAGGAGCCTGCTTGCAGGCGATCTCCTACCGTCACAACCCAGTGAAATAATCGCCTGCAAGCAGGCTCCTACATCGCCGAACCGGCGCTTCGCGCCAGGTAATCCTCATTGGTAGGGAGGATCGGCTCGATCCTCCAGCCGAAATCAGCTAAACGATTTCCCGCAGCCGCAGGTGCTTCCCGCTTTCGGATTTCGGATTTCGAAGCCTTTGCCGTTCAAGCCGTCATCGAAATCGATCTCGCTGCCCTCCATGTAGGCCAGGCTCGCGTCGTCCATCAGAAACGATACCCCGGCGCTTTGCAGCACCTTATCGCCGTCCTTCTGCTCGTCGAACGACATCCCGTACTGAAAGCCCGAGCAGCCGCCGGATTCGACGAAGATACGGAGCAGCTTTCCGCCCTCCCCATTCTCTTGCTGGAGACTGTTGACCTTGGTGGCAGCGTTTTCAGTAAGCGTGATCATTATTTTCCGAATGCGTTAATTAACGTTCCTGTCAATTGATTGAAGGCGGCAAGTAAAGCAATTCCCTAAGACACAGCATAAATCGCGCTAATTATCCTCATGCTTCTTGCAAAATCCAAAATTTCCTCCTTCACTTCCGATTCGTCTCAGTCGTTGAACCTCTATAAGCGA
>JAJFLS010000626.1 GCA_021772595.1 Opitutales bacterium | reverse complement strand
GTTGTCGCTTTCACGGTCGAGAGCCGCTTCGGCGCAGAGATGGGCGTCGACTACGTTCTCGATGTAGATGAGGTCGACGCGGTTGCTGCCTTCGCCGACGATCCGAAGCTTTCCCTTGCGGCCCCTCTCGAGGATGCGAGGCACAAGGTTTGGGTCGCCGGGCCCCCAGATGAGATGCGGCCGCAAGGCGACGGTTTTCAGGTTGCCGGGCGGTTGGCCATTTGCCGCGAGAACCGCTCTTTCGGCGAGGACTTTCGTTGCGGGATAAGGACAGGGGATGTTCGTGCCGTAGGGAAGCGACTCGTCGGCTCCGGCGAGGTTATCGTCGTTGAAAACCACGCTCGGCGTGCTGGTGTAGACGAGCTTTCGAACGAGAAAATCGCGGCAGCCATTGATGATCGACTGCGTGCCGATAACGTTCGCGTCATGAAAATCCTGGTACTTGCCCCAAATGCCGACCTTCGCTCCAACATGAAAAACGGTGTCCATGCCTTCGCAGGCGTTTCTCGCGGCGGCCGAGTCGGCGAGGTCGATGTAGGCCATCTCCACACCGAGCTGCTCTAGTTCGGGTTGCGGGCGGCGGCAGAGTCCCTTGACGGAACACCCTTGATCGAGGAGTCGCCGAATGAGGTTGCTGCCGAGGAATCCGCTGGCGCCGGTAACGAGAACCTTCCGAGGGGGAAGCGTTGGGGGGCACGAATCTGAATCGGGTGGCGGCATTGGAACAGAGGCTTGCGTGTCGCCGGGGAGTGTCAAGGATCTGCGGCTTTCCGCCGTGAAACTCGATGGATTCCTCCGAAAACGATTTTTCCAACAACTTGATCCGACACCTGACGCTTGTGGGCGAGCAAGAGGGCGTGGTGAAGCGGCTCGACGGTTTCGACAAATCGCGTCACACGGTTCCTCGTTTCGCAAGCGATCGGGCCCAGCAATTTCTGGCGCGCCTCGCGGAGCCCGAGCTCGTGGAGTGGGGCGAGGAGTTGTTCGCGGCTTATCGGGAAGCGATGGAGTATCGCCGCAAAGACATTACCCTGTCGGTGGAAAACGGAGTCGCCCGAATCGCGAGCAAGGATTTCGCCTTGGAGCGCCGGTATTCGCTCATTGAGGACAGCCCGGATAGTTATCGCTTCGAAACGGAGCTGATGGATGCGAGCGGCTTGGAGTTGCTGGAGCACGAGCCGTTCAACCAATCGACCGGTTCTCTGTTCGAACGCATGCGTTGCGTATTCAAGCGCGAGATATCCGTGGAGGATGTGGTCGATGGAATCGAGGACGCGAAAGAGAGCGATTTGTCGGTGGACTATCCATCGACTTGCGAGAGCTGTGACGTTCGGATCGCCGGGCAGAACGCGGTTTTTCGTTTCGACGCGGCGACTCTTGAGATAAGGTATCCAAGTTTTGGAATGCCGAGGCAGCTGATCGAAGCCTATCGAGCGATGGCCAACGCTCTGGCATCGGTCGATGTAGTTGGAGATTTGGTACGGATCGGGTGATTTGGAAACCACGCCGCATTCGCGACGTAGCTACACCGGGACTCCGGTGTGGAAAACGCGTACGCGACCAACGGTCGCGTCTACAGGCGTCCATACCCCCCCTACGCCATTTCCTTGGGGAGCGCTTGGAGGATGTTTTTCGCGTGGTTCGCGATGCGTTCGAAGGTGTTGACGATTTCGATATAGATGAGTTCGGAGTGGGCTTCGGCGCTGTCTTTGGTCAAGCGGATTACGGAACGTTTACGGAGTTTACGCCTCTTTTCGTTGATCATGTCTTCGAGATCGAGGGCGACTTCCATGTCCGCGGCGGATACTTTGGATTGGAGCCGCTCTTGGTAGAAGTCGATGAACCGCTGGACGTTTTCGCCGAACTCGACGATGTCGTCCTCGAGTTCCTTGGAGATGATCCGGTTCTTGCGGTAGCGTTTGGCGGCTCGGTTGGTGAGTCGGTGGCAGCAGTCGCAGACTTCTTCGAGTTCCGCGATGACGCGCAGGTAGTGTGTCGCTTCTCGGCGGGTTTCGTCGCTCACCTGGTCGGTCGAGCAGTGGATGAGAAAATCGTATAGCTCGGAGGTGATCTCGTTGCTTTCCTCCTCCATCTTATTGATCTCCTTAACCTTTGGGGAGAGGTCTTCTTGCGGGTTGTTGTAGATGAATAGGAATTGCTCGAACATGCGACGGCTGAGATCTCCGAGCTGCCCGATGGCTTGCTTTGCTTCGGAAAAGTTCAACTCGCCGGAGCCCCAGGACATCGTATCGAGATAGCGAAATTGGGGGACTCCCGCGGGAGTCGCCTTCTCTTTGACCATCCATTCCACGAGCGACGCGATTTTTGGCACGAACCCGACGAGCATTAGGATGTTCAACATGTTGAAGAGCGTGTGATAGAGCGCCATGTGGTTTGGCAGGTCGGGCTTTGTGCTGATTCCATTCTCCCCTAAAACTGCTAGTTCTGGCGAGCCGGGCATGAGCCAATCGACCAGATTTATAAAGGGGTAGAACAGAGCGAGCATCCAGAGAACCCCAATTATATTGAACATGAAGTGGGCGCGGGCGGCTCTTCTCGCTGCGGTGTTCGCGGTGAGCGAGGCGAGGTAAGCGGTGATGGTGGTACCGATGTTTTCGCCGAGAATGATGGCGGCGGCCTGAGGGTAGTCGATCCAGCCTTTGTAGGCCATGGTGAGCGTGATCGCTCCAGCAACCGAAGAGGATTGAACCACGACGGTGAGCACGACACCGACTGCCAGAAAAATGATAATGGACCCGAATCCGTAGCCACCGAGAGAGGTGATCCATTCGAGCGCCTCGGGATTGCTATTGATGTCGGGAACGGCACCTTTGAGGAAGCTGAGCCCCTGGAAGAGAAGACCGAAGCCAGTCAGGAAATTGCCGATTTCCTTCAGCCGCGAAGCTTTCATGAAGGACATGGCCACGCCGATGCCGATGACTGGAATCGCGATTGAGGAAAGGCTGAACTTGAATCCGAGAAGCGAGATGATCCAAAACGTGGTCGTGGTTCCCAGGTTGGCGCCCATGATCACGCCGATCGATTGCACGAGAGTGAGCAATCGGGCGTGCACGAAACTGACGACCATGACCGTCGTCGCGGAGGACGACTGGACGAGACAGGTGATGAGGAAACCTGTGGAGATGCCTTTGAGCCGGTTTCCAGTCATGGAGGCCATGATGCTGCGGAGACGTTCACCGGAGAATTTCTGAATGGATTCGCTCATGAGGCGCATCCCAAAAAGGAACACGCCCAGACTGCCTAGAATCTGGAAGAAGAGTGCCATTGGCTATGTAATTGCGGGAAGTCGCCTCGAGTCGAAATTCCCGAGGGTGGAAGAGCCAAATACGCCCAAAGCGTATGAGGCAATCGAAATATGGAAATTCAGTCGAGCTTGGGCGATTGTAGGGCCGGCGGGTCCCGGAAATGGGCTTGATTCTCCTCTGGAAGACAGGACCGAATACGGGAAATGTCGCCTTTTTTTGAATCTAACGGGAGTGTTCTTCGTCTATTGACCAGAAGAACCTGGGAAACTATGAAAATCGCGAATCGCACAATCTCTCTGCTAGCCTTTCTAGCGCTCTCTCAATTCGCCGCTGCGGGCGATCTGTTCATCGAGGACGGGTTTGCAGCTGCCAAAGCGATGGCCAAGGAATCGGACAAGCTGGTGATGATCGATTTCAAGGCGGAGTGGTGCGGCCCTTGCAAAATGCTAGATCGCACGACTTGGTCTGACGAGAAGGTCATCTCCACAGTGAAGTCAGAGGTGATCGCTGTTAAGATCGACGTAGACGAGAATCGCGAAATCGCGATGAAGTACCGTATTCGCTCGATCCCTACCATCGTCTTCGTGGACTCGGAAGGGAACGAAGTGAGCCGTTTCACCGGCTACCGAAATCCCGAAGGATTTCTAAAGGAGTTCAAAAAGCTCGGGGAGTCGTAGGAGATTTTTAAAAAGGCGAGAATCGCCGATGGTAGGGCTGCTTATCCTTAAGCAGCCGATTCAGTATTTGAGCGAAAACGGCTGACTAGGGATAGTCAGCCCTACCTTCGACTTAGAGCAATACCCACTCGACGTGCGGGCGGTTGGGGTAGCTGGCGAATGAGGTGATGGCCTGCGTTTGGGGCTCGATCGCGAACCAGCCTTGGTCGGTGCGGATGATGATGAGGCTGTGGTAGTCGCTGCCGCTTTCGGGCACGCCGCCGAAAGCGGATTCCTGCTTCGTCTTGAGAATTCCGCAAGGGACGTCTCCGATCGCCGCGCCGCCAGCGCGGGTGTTCGAGAGAGCGAGTTGCTGGCGGAAGAGTTGGGCGATGTTATCGCAGTCCATTCCTTCGCCGATGACGCGTATGTCATTGGATTCGAAATACGATTGGATATAGGGCAGAAAGGTCTCGACGATCCACTCGTGCGATTGGAGCGCGTAGGTTTGGTCGCTCATTTCGACTTGGCTGGGACGGATGCCGTGGACGGCGAGAAGCTCGGCTTCGAGTTGAGGAGCGCGGATTGCCTGAACGGCGAGTTGGGAAGCGAAGAGGGCCGAGTTCGGAGAGGTTGTTTCGACGGGAATGCGTTGGCTGCCAGGGGCTTTTTCGTTCGCTAGGATTGCCGCTAATTCGCTCGCTCCAGGATGCTCGGCTCGGTCTTCGCCTGCGTAGACCATCGGCGGTATTGAGGACAGGGACGTGGCGCTGGTGCGGTCTTGATGCGTCGTGGTGGCGCATCCGCTAAGTAGAATTGCGGCGATTGTGGCTAGAATGGCGATGGGCTGGCTCATGATACGAGTCGTGCGTTTAAACATCGGCGTTTCGCGACGGGGCTTTATCCGGACCGAGCTAGCGAAATTCTCCTGTAGCGATTTCAAAATGTAGGAGCCTGCTTGCAGGCGATTCTATTCGCTCGCCGACTTGGGAGGATTTTCGCCTGCAAGCAGGCTCCTACAATTGGCTAATTATCGTGCGTTCTTAGATTCTTGCGTCGCGGCGGGTCATGCTCATTTTGCAGCGAATCCAATATGGCGAAAGATGATCATAAGTTCGGGACTTTCGGGGGCGTTTTCGTCCCGAATGTGCTTACGATATTGGGGGTGATCCTCTTTCTCCGCTCGGGCTGGGTGGTCGGCAATTCGGGGCTGTGGAACGCGATTATCATGCTGTGTCTGGCGAATCTGGTGACCTTCGTCTCG
>JAJFLS010000625.1 GCA_021772595.1 Opitutales bacterium | reverse complement strand
CACGGTTTCATTGGGATTCCAATTCCCTCCGATCGCGACCTCCACCTTTCCATCGCCATCCAGGTCGCGGGCCGCGATGCATACGTTGTCGCGCATTGCGATGTCCGGAGAGACCGCTGGAACCGTCCAGAAGTGCCGCCGCTCCCAGCTCGGGTTCTCGTACCACACAAAGTCCTTCTTGTCGGCGAGAAGTATATCGTCCTTCCCGTCGCCATTGACGTCTCCAATCGCAAGCCCGTATCCAATCTGGACTCCGGAATCGATCGTCTGAGCCTCGAAAATGGGATCCGATGCCGAAGCCAAACTAATCGAGAATAGAAGCGCGAGCGCAGTCAGGGCCATCTTGCAGCGGGGAAAGCATGGGGGTTTCAACATTGGGTAATTGATAACGGCCCCTTGACTATCGGAAGTTAAAGAAGCTGTCAATTAGCCAAAGGCACGTAATCAACCCCGGAGCAAGGAGGGTGTTGAAAAGGACTAAAGTCCGTAGGGGCTTTGCTTGCGAAGACCGCAGAAGTAGAAAGGACTCTTCCTACGCGGTCTCCGCAAGCGAAGCCCCTACAAAGTGACCTCAACTCAATCGGCCTTTTTCAACAGCCTCCAGGCCCTTCACTCGCTGCTCGGCTTCGGGCTCAGGCGTTTCATGATCTCGGTGGAGTGGTACCACATATTCACGTTTTCGAGACTCTGCTTTTCGATCTCGGGCAGCTGGTATTGTTTTCGCGATGAATCCAAAACTCCATGCATCGTCGCGACGACTTCCGCGTATTCAGGATTATTGTACTGGTTTTTCATCTCTTTCGGATCGGTCTGCATATCGTAGAGCTCCCACTCCTCGACATCGTAGAAATTCATCAGTTTGTAGCGGCCGTCATAGACGCCTTCGTGACGCTGAACCATGTGCCAGCCTGGATACTCGTAGTAGTGATAATAATGGGACGCACGCCAATCACTCGGACGCTTGCCTTTCATGATGCCCACTAGGCTGGCGCCTTGCATCTCAGACGGAACGTCAACTCCAGCGATATCAAGAAACGTCTCCGCGAAATCCAGATTGGAGACCAAGTCCGAATTTACGCTTCCCGGCTTGATCACCTCCGGCCAACTGGCGATCAAAGGCGTGCGATAAGATTCGTCGAACATGAAACGTTTGTCGAACCAGCCGTGCTCTCCGAGATAGAAGCCCTGGTCGGATGAATACACGAACACCGTGTTCTCTTCCAAATCATTCTCCTTCAGGTAGGCTTTGAGTTCGCCGACGCTATCATCGACAGATTTTATGCAACGCAGATAGTCTTTTAGATAGCGCTGATACTTCCAGCGAAGGAGATCGTCGCCCTCCAACTTGGCTTCTAGAAAGGCCTTGTTCTTCGCTCCGTACGCCTTTCTCCACGCGCGCTTTTGCTCCGGAGTCATGCGATCCAAAACGTTGGTCGTCAACCGCTGCGTTATATCTAGCTGCTCGACTTTCAAGTCGTTCCCCATGTCCATCGTCTTGTCGATCGTCATGTCTTGATCACGAGCTGCGCTGCCACGTCCTTCGTAATCGTCGAAAAGCGTGTCGGGCTCGGGCAAGTCCGCGTCATCGAATGCGTTCAGGTACTTAATAGCCGGAGCCCATTGGCGATGCGGCGCTTTGTGCTGAACCATCAGCATGAACGGCTTGTCTTCATCCCGTTGATTGCTCAGCCAATCTTTCGCCTTTTCCGTGACAATCTCCGTTACGTATCCAGTTTCGTGAGTCGCGCCTTTGCTCGTTTTGAAATCAGGATTGTAGTAGCTGCCTTGACCCGGAAGCACTTCCCAATGATCGAATCCGGTCGGATCGCTCCCCAAATGCCACTTCCCGATGATCGCGGTTTGGTAGCCTGCCTTTCGCAACAATTTTGGAAACGTCTGCTGGGCACTGTCAAACTCCGTTCCTTCGTTCACAGAGAAACCGTTGAGGTGGCTATATTTTCCGGTGAGGATCGTCGCCCGGCTCGGCCCGCAAATCGAGTTCGTCACCAGGCAGCGAGTGAAGCGCATGCCTTCCTCGGCAAGCTTGTCCAAGTGCGGCGTCCGCGCGGCTTCCGCCAAGATGCCTCCATAGGCGCTTATCGCCTGAGTCGCGTGATCATCGGAGAACACGAATACAATGTTCGGACGCTTCGCGGAAAATCCCGCGGCTGTGAATAGAAGAAGGGAAATCCCTATCGTGGCGGCGCGTTTCAGATTACTAGAGTACATGAGGATCATTTATAATTTGGTGGTTTGCGAGTTTTCCTATCGTAGTCGTTCAACGATTACATCGGATTCACGCGAAGGATTAGCTCCGCTTTCGTCTTCCGTCCATACATCAAATATCCCAACATCTTCTTCAAGTTCCAAATCAACGGAATTCTCACCCGAAGGCAATTTGAGTCGCCTGGTTTCGCCACTCCAGCGAACCGCTAGAACGTATCCACTCGACACTTCCGAGGCATCGATCTCGATACGAAAACGCCCGCTGGCCAGGATCTTCACCGGCCACCCGATCGGCTCTGAATCCGTACCGTAAGGCCGATGCCCGTCCTGGTAGCGACAAAGAAGCGACGGATTTTCGAAACGCGTACCCAGATGAATGAGACCCGGCTGGAAACCGCGCGTGTTTTTCATTTCTTGAAACCACTGATCGTAGCGTCGCTTCAGGTTCGTCGCAACCGTTTCGAGTGCATCCGAAAGGTCGTTCTGTTCACGAAAATCCAGCTCTATATCAAATACCTCCATCTCCAAATTATTGGTGTTCGCTGAGAAATGACTATCATTCGCAGTCTTCGGATAAAACACGATCTTGTGCTTTTGATCAAAAGCGGTCGCGTTCTGGTACGGCGCTTGAATGATCGATTTAATGTGCTGCGTGAACAGCGTTCGGGCCGGCCAATCCGTGGGCTCGACCTTTCCTGTCCAAAGTGACAACAGGCTCGTACCGTCGAGCACCCGGCTATTGGGCACGGCAGCACCCGCGACTTCCAGCAATGTCGGCAACACATCGATATGCGCGGCGATCCGATCAATCTTTTTACTCGGCTCAAAATTCCCCGGCCAGCGAGCGAAAAATGGAACCCGAATCCCTCCTTCGTAAACACTCCCTTTATTCCCGCGAAGTTCCGCGTTAAAGCGTCCTCTTGTCGGACCGTTATCCGTCATAAAAATGACGAGCGTGTTTTCACCCAAACCTCGCTCCTCAATAGTTTCCGTTAACCTGCCGAAGTTCTCGTCCAGATTTTTCAGCATACCGTAGATCTTGGCCGTATTGGAATCGATTCCTTTCGCGTCAAAAGCCGCGCTGTACGACGCGCTTACCTCCAACGGTCCGTGTGGAACGTTCGTCGGTAAGTAGACGAAAAAGGGACGTTCATCGGACTTGCCAATAAACTCTAAAGCCGCGTCGAAAAACAAATCGGTGCAATAGCCATTTCCCGTTTCCCGCTGACCATTGCGCCAAAGCACCGGCTCGAAATAGTTGGCATCCGCATCAGGCGTTTGACCAATGCCGCCCGAGCGATGGACGAGCGTCTCCTGGAATCCTTGATCCTGGGGACGCATCGGATAATTGTCGCCCAGATGCCACTTCCCGAAAATGCCCGTTCTGTATCCGGCATCTCCTAACAGCTCCGCGATCGTTATCTCGTCCCCCGACATCTTAGCCGCGCCTCGAGAAGTATGCAGCACGCCGGTACGCAGGTAATAGCGTCCTGTCATCAGACTCGCCCGAGTCGGCGAACACAGAGGATTGACGTAAAATCGCTCCATTTCCAGCGACTCTCCGGCGAAACGATCCAGATTGGGTGTCTCGATCAATTCGTTTCCGTGGACGCCCAAATCGCCGAAGCCTTGGTCATCCGTCATCACGAGGACAATATTTGGACGATCCCGTCCACTCGCTTCATTATAAAGCAGTGTGGCACCAATTAGTGAGATCAACAAAGCGACAGCTTGAATTTTCGAAAACCTGAAAATCACATTCATCGGCTAGCTCACCCTTCCTTCACTGTCAATCGACCTATTCGGAACGACGCAGTCGCTCCGCTACCAGCAGATGAACGACTAAGCGTCAGTCCAATGGATTCATCGAATGCAGGCTCCTGCATTCCTCCGAACCCGAGGCTTGATACTCCGCTCAAACCGAACAATGCTCATGAGGACCCAATGAAAATAGCTAGCTACAAAATAACCCCGATCGCAACGATCGACCCTCCCTTGAGAGCCGCTTCCGGGCTACATGCCCCCTACGCGTTGCGCGTTATTTTGGAAATCGCGTTCGAAGATGGCTTGACCGGAATCAGCGAGAGCCCCTGCACGAATGGCGTGGTGGATTCGCTGGAGAACGTTTGCTCCAAGCTGCTCGGGGATAGTCCGCTTCAACTCACCAATCTGCTCTCGAAGGCTAGCCAAAATATTTTGGAGAACGACGACCGAGGCGACGCCCCTTGGGACCAGCGGATTCTCGTCCACGTGCTCAGCGCCTTGGAAGTGGCTTGCCTGGATTACCTCGGCAAACGCTTCGAAGTTCGCGTCTGCGATCTGCTCGGCGGAGCCGTAAGAGAAACAGTGCCTTTTGGAGCTTACCTGTTTTACAAAGAGCCAGGCGCCGGGGGACCCCTGGAGTTCGGAATGAACGATTCTTCAACTGGATGGGCGGCGGTCCGGCAAATGGAAACGAAGTCACCTGAATCCGTCGTCCGACAAGCGCAGTCCTTGATCGACGAACACGGCTTTCAATCAATAAAGCTCAAAGGAGGAGTATTCCCGCCCGACGATGAAGCCGAAGCGATTTTTGCCCTGCACGATTCGTTCGGAAAGGGCGTGCCTCTTCGCCTGGACCCCAACGCAGTCTGGAGCGTCGAAACAGGAGTTCGTATCGGAAAGAAGCTGGATCCAGTTCTTGAATACCTGGAAGATCCAGTAAGAGGCCAGGAAAGCATGGCCGAAGTAGGCAAGGCGATCGAATCGCCACTGGCGACCAACATGTGCACTACTTCGTTCAACGACCTCCCCGCCAGCGTTCGCCTTCATTCGGAAGATGTGATCCTGACGGACCATCATTACTGGGGAGGACTCAAACCTTGCATCGAACTCTGCCGCATGTGCCAGACTTTCGATCGGGGAATTTCCATGCACTCCAACAGTCATCTTGGAATCTCCCTCGCGGCGATGGTCCATTTGGGTGCGTGCATCCCGCAACTGGATTACGACTTGGACACGCATT
>JAJFLS010000624.1 GCA_021772595.1 Opitutales bacterium | reverse complement strand
TTCGGGAGGCGAGGGCAGGTCGATATGTTGATCAATCACATCAGGTTCGATCTCCTTTATTTGGTCGTTGAGAGCCTTGAGTGGGGAAAGGCCCGCGCGTACCGAAGTTCTGGCGACAATAGCGATTCCGATTAGTAAAAGTAGATCGAGGCCCACTAAAGTGCCGTAGAGAAAGCGAATGAGTTTGTCCAGTTGGTCTCGATTACGAGCTACCGTTATGATGACGCGAGCGGACCTTGGATCGAATTTCTTTGGGATTTCGAAAAGGTTCTCAATGTCGAGATCCTCTCCTGTCTCATCTGGAGAGCCGATATCTTCGTCAGGATCGAATCGGGGGAGGAAACCAATTTGGGCGTATCGTCCGCGACTGCCATCAGGCAACGGAGTGTTGCCGTACAAGGCGCTACTCCAAGCGGTAATGTCCGCGGGAAGCGTTTCTTCTTCAAGTGCTTCGGAGGTTTTAATAATCGAGCCGTCTTCGAACAGGACTTGGAAATATTCTAGATCTTCTGCACTTTCCAACTCGGGCATCTCGTCTTCCGAGTAGTCGACTTCGATGAGATTCCGTTCTCGTGAAGTCAAGGCGACAAGAGCGAGGGCCTTTGCCTCTAGGGCTCGATCGAATTCGTGGATCACGCGCGAGTGTATTGCAATGCCGAGCGCGCCGGTCGCGATGACGAGCAAGGCGGCAGTGCCCGTGAGTAGGCGGGTCGTCAAATCCTGTTTGATCGACTTCAAGTGAGTTCTCCTTGCTCGACCAGATAACCGTAGCCTCTTCGGGTCGCGATAATCGGCTTCTCGCCGTGGGTGCCGATTTTGTTTCTGAGTTTGCAGACGAGTACTTCGATGACGTTTGTTCCGGCGAATGAATCACTGTCATGCATCGCTTCGAGGAGTTGCTCTTTCGAAAGGACGCGTCCTCGATTTAGCACGAGGTATTCTAGGATCGAATACTCGCCAGGCGTCACCTTTACCGCTTCGCCGTCTCTGTGAATCTCTTTGGTCGCGGTATTGATCGATAAAGGGCCAATTTCAATAATGGGGCTTTTCGATTCGAATTTGCGTCGCATGAGCGTATGGATACGCGCGTTGAGCTCGTCGAAAGAAAAGGGTTTGATCATGTAGTCGTCGGCCCCCGCTTCCAAGCCTTTCACGCGATCTTCAACTTGATCTTTGGCCGAAAGAATGAGGACGTGCGTTTTTTTTCCAAAAGCTCGCAACCGTTTCAGAATCGTCAGCCCGTCGATCCCGGGAAGCATCAGATCGAGAACGATTACGTCGTAGTCATTATAGCGAGCAAAATCTAGGCCTTCTTTTCCGTCCGATACGAGATCGACGGAATAGCCTGACTTTTTCAGGGCTTGGCCAAGGCTATAGAGCAGCCGCTCAGAGTCTTCAATGACGAGGATCTTCATCGGAATCTTGAGTCAAACTAAGAATACCGAAAGAATCCTACGTCGCAAACCTTAACAGTTGCTTAACGGAGCTGTAGGAGCCTGTCGATGACTCCGACTTGTCGGAGGCTTGCAGGTCGATGGTTTCGCCAGAAAATGCGTCTTGATAGGTTCGGGGCGGCGCCCGAAGCCCTACCTGTTGGGAACCTTGCGGGCAGACTCTGGTAGCGTCCGGGCGACGTCGCCGGACGAATCAAACCAGTGCCTTTCGAGGGACTAATTGTCGTGGCCGCAGACGCAGGCGTATTCCTGGTATTCGCATGAGGAGCATTCGCCGAGATTTACGTTGAACTTCTCGAGAACGATTTCGGCGGTGGGCGATGTCTGGATTTGAAGAACGACAGGGACGTCGGTCGCGACTGGCAGGGGTTTGTCCGATAGGAGGACATTACCTTTTGGAGAGAACGCGATTTGGGTTGGACTGGATCGGTCTCCGCCGATGAGGGAGATGATTTGGTTGCCGTGGGCGATGCCTTGGCTGTCGCTATCGAGAATGGTCAGTTGAATATGTCGCTCTTCTGTCACCAGAAACTCGATATGCGGATCGGCGCTCGTAATTATCCGCCCGCCGTTGGGCCCGGCGTCTTTCTTTTCCTGGTCGTCTTTTTCGCCCGCGTTATCATCGGTTTCTCCATGGGTATGGCCACTTGGCGAGTTGTCGTGTTGAGCGGATTGATCATGCGAATGAGTTTCGCTATTCGAGCAGCCAACTGTGAACAAATAGGCGCTCGCGGCGAGGATTGCGAATAGAAAGATTCTATTGTTTCGAATGGATGTTTTCATTTTATGTAATCAGTTTATTTTGCACAGTGTTTTAAAATTCAGGCCGATGCGGCGGCGTTTTGTTTAACGGCTTTTTCGGCGGCTTTTCTCCCGAAAGCGTAGAAGATGGCGGGAGTGACGCCGAGTCCGAGAAGGGTGGAGGTTACAAGGCCGCCCACGATGACGACTGCGACTGGATGCAGGATTTCCTTCCCGGGCGCGTCCGCAGCCAGCACGAGTGGAATCAATGCGATGCCTGCGGCCAGAGCGGTCATGAGTACGGGCGAGAGCCGTTCGAGCGTACCGCGTTCAACCATTTCCCGAGAGAAAATTTCGCCCTCGTGCTTCATGAGATGAAGGTAATGCGAGATAAGCATCACGCTATTTCGAGCTGCGACCCCCGCGACTGCGATGAAGCCGACGAGTGTAGCGATGCTGATATTGTTCACCATCATCCAAGTGAAGGCGAGCCCGCCGATTAAGGCAAGCGGTACGTCGCAGATGACTTGCAGGGCGAAGACCGGCGTCGTGAAATAAGTGAACAGCAGAAAAGCGATCACCACGAATACGATGCTTGTCAGCATTGCGATTCGCTTCGAAGCTTCCTGCTGGGCTTTGAACTCGCCTTCGAAGCTGATGAAGTATCCATCGGATACGGACACGCGATCGGAAACTTCTTGTTGCAATCGTGTCACCAGCGAAGCGAGGTCGCGTTCGGTTGGGTTTATGCTGACGACGAATCGCCGCATCGTGTTTTCGCGCTGGATGACGTTTGGCCCTTTTGCTTCGCGAATATTGGCAACGAAGGAAAGCGGAATGCGTTGCTCGTTTTCCGTGTCGATATAGAGCTGCTCGAGTCGCTTGGGCGATTCGCGCCATTCTTCGGGGAGTCGAATCACGAGATCGATGGCCCGCTGATCCTCGTAGAGTTCGGTCACGCGCTCCCCGCCAATGAGCGTGGCTAGCTGCTCGTTGAGGGCGCCCGGCGTGACTCCGTATGCGAGGGCACGGTCTCGGTCGATCTCGATTCGGAGCTGTGGAATCGGCGCTTGCTGTTCTGTTCGGGCGTCTTCAAGGCCTGGAATCGTTCGGGCAATTTCTTGGATATCTTCGCCAATGCGGCGGATCTCGCCGAGGTCCGGGCCGTAGATTTTGATGGCCACTTTCGCGGAAACTCCGCTGAGCATGTGGCCGATCCGGTCGGCGAGCGGGCCGCTCAAGGCGCTGAACGTTCCGGGGATTGTCCTCATGGTTTGGCGAATGTTTTCGAGTACTTCGGCTCGCGAACGCCCGCTTGTTTCGAAGTCGATATCGAACTCAACCGTGGAGACCGGCACGACGTGGTCACCGCGTTCAGCGCGGCCTATGCGTCGACCGACTTTTCTCACTTCGGGGATGGCTAGAAGGAGTTTGTCGGCGACGTCCGAAATCTCGTTCATCTGCTTGAGAGAAGTTCCTGGAGCGGCGGTCAGAGCGACGAGCGCGGTTTCCTCATTGAAGGAAGGCAGAAAATCTTTGCCCATCATCGGATAGAGAGTAAGCGCCCCTGCGAGTAAAATCGCTCCGATAGTCAGGACGATCATCGGCTGCCGCAACGCCAATCGAAGCCAAGTGCATTTCAGTATCCACTTCATGGATCGAATAAGAAAACCATCCTTGTGGACGATTCCCTTTTTCGGATTAAGGAGCAGCGAGCAAAGCACCGGTATTATGGTGAGCGATACGAGGAACGAGGCGCTCATGCTCACGATTGTCGCGATCGCGATTGGCGTAAAGAGACGACCTTCGACTCCGGTCAAGCCGAGCAGCGGCATGAAAACGAGGATAATGAAAAGGGTGGCGTAAAGTATTGAGTTTCTCACTTCACCTGAAGCACTGGCGATGACTTCCAGCTTCGGTTTCGGCTGATCGGCGGAGGCGTTTTCCTTCAAGCGCCTGAAAACGTTTTCGACGTCCACGATTGCGTCATCGACAACCATGCCGATCGCGACCGCAAGGCCGCCGAGCGTCATTGCGTTTACGCTGACTTCCGCCCAGCGAAACACCAGGAAGGTGATGGAGAACGATAGGGGAATCGCAGTGAGCGTGATGAGAGTGGTGCGAACGTTCAAAAGAAAGAGAAATAGAACAACCGTCACCATAATGGCGCCGTCTCGGATGGCCTCTTCGAGATTGCCGATCGCGTGCTCTATAAAGTCGGCTTGTCGAAAAAGCGGCGTCAATTCCACGCCTGGTG
>JAJFLS010000623.1 GCA_021772595.1 Opitutales bacterium | reverse complement strand
CGCTTACGGCGATCCGCATTGGTCGAATCATAATCTTCTTACGCGGATCGCCGCAAGCGACGCCCCTGCTACAACTTCGATCTATTAGATACTCCTCCAAAACCGAACCCCCTCCACTTCCAAAAACAAACGCAAAAAAAGCCCGCTCTTTCGAGCGGGCTTTTCGTATGAAATTTATGAAAAAGCTATTTCTTGCGAGCCTTGGTCAGGCCAGCTGCTTTTTTGATGTTGTGCAAAGTCGGAATCGATACGCCGAACTTCTTGGCAACCGCAGTACCCTTACCACCAGCTTTTACAGCCGCGATGATGTTGTTTCTCAACGCAGGAGTGATCTTCGTTCTCTTTGCGCGCTTCTTAGCTCCTGTTGCCTTAGGAGCAGCCTTAGCAGGCTTAGGAGCCTTAACTGCTTTCTTTGCAACCTTCTTGGCTACCTTCTTCTTGGCTGCCTTTTTTGCTTTTGGCGCTTTAACTGCCTTTTTCGCTTTCTTAGTAGCCTTACGACCACGACGTTTGGAACCGCCAAGAGCTTGCAAAGCCTCGATCAGTTCGGCACGCGTTTCGAATCCAGCTTCACTATGAAGATTGGAAATCTGCTTGGATTGCTCCGCAGCAGCCTTCTTCTCTAAGGAAGCCAGTTTCGCTTTAGTACTCTGTATTGCTTTTAACGTATTCGAGATCATGGGCACACAACAAATTCCCTTTTAATACAAGATCAACTAATTTCTTTATAGAATGTGGTTATTTATGCTTTTCCAGTCACAAAATAAGTATTTTTCCTTACAATACGCCCTTCAAAGCCTGCATCAAACCAGGTCTGCATGCATTGAAAAGATATACTTTTATAGGAAATCAGAGGAAAACCTCCCAATTTTCCAATCGATATTTCAGAGTTTCAGCCTGAGTTACTGGATTTTCTTGACCAGAATGTAATGCAGGAGCGGTTTCGTCAGTCCTCTATAGCCCGCAGGACGACAGATGGAATCCCGCGAACATCGGCGAACAATGAAAATCAGAAGCAGCCACAATCACTGAATAATCTCACTCCTACATTTTGGAAAACTAATCGCACGGTCCCTTCGAAGGGTTCATTTGCCGATCCAAGTTTTCTAATTACTCACCCTAAATAGTCATGGAGGCGTAACCTCCATCAACCACAAGTTCTTCTCCTGTAATAAAGGAACCCGCATTCCGAGAAGCTAGTAGCAAGGTCGCCCCGATCAGCTCGTCCGCCTTTCCGAAACGAGCCATTGCCGTATGTCTCATGATGCTTTCGATTCGATCTGGAGTCAGAACTTTCTTGTTCTGTTCTGCCGGAAAGAACCCCGGCACTACCGTATTCACTCGAATATCATGAGGCGCCCACTCGCGAGCGAGATTCTTACTCAGATTATGAACGGCCGCTTTCGTGAGCGAATAAGTAAACACGCGCGACAGCGGAATGATTCCCGACATGGAGCCGATATTTATCACCGCGCCGCCATCACCTTGCTCGATCATCTGTTTTCCGAATACCTGGCACGCCGTGAAAACAGACTTCATATTCACGTCCACAATAGACTCGAATTCCTCCTCCGAAATTTCCAAAAACGGCGTTGCAGAATTCGTGCCCGCGCCGTTGACCAATATATCCACCTTGCCGGAACGCTTCAGAACCGCGTCCAGTGCGGATTCGATTGATTTGCGATCGGTCACCTCGACCGGCAAAAAGGAAGCGGACCCGCCGAGCGATTCGATTTTCTCGATTCGCGCCGCAGCTTTCTTCTCGCTTCGACCGAGCAGATAAACATCCGCTCCGGCGCCCGCGAGGCCTTCCGCCATCGCTCCGCACAATTCGCCAGTACCACCGACGACCACAGCGGTCTGCCCGCTCAATCCAAATAATTTCTCGATATACGATGCCATAAGATCTTCCTCTAAATAGAGATTTGCTTGAGGTTATCTAAAATCCAAGCGGGTCGACCGCATTCCACAGCCATCTCGTTGAACGCTTCGATTTCCGCTTCTGAAAACAGCAATCCGCCATGCTCATCGGTCAGCTTCGCCGCGTCTGCCTCCATTTGACCGGGCAAGAGACAGCCTTCATTTCCATGACCGAGAATATCGTCGATGACCGCTTTTATATTGGCCGCTTGATCTCGGCCTTTCGCGAAAACGCCACTCGAAATCGCCTCCGGATGAATCACCTGAAAGAAGAAACACGGCGTGCGTTTTTCGCCATCATCTTCAGGCGTCCAACAGCTTCTCAGTGTCGGCAGAGAACCGCCAATCAAACCCGCCACAATCTCGTTCACCAATGACAAGCCATATCCTTTATGCGCTCCGAACGGGAGAAGCGACGATGCTTTATTCGGATCCTGCGTAACATTTCCGTCTTCGTCGACCGCCGCGTCTGGCGGCAATGTCATTCCCTCGCGCCGGAACTGCTGGACGCGACCCATGGCCACCACAGACGTCGCCCAATCCACTACGATCGGAAATCCGACTGCATCCGTTGTTGGAAATCCCCAGGAGTGCGGATTCGTGCCAAGCGTCGGAAATTTTCCTTTGAACGGAACGACTTCCGCCAAAGCTGCGGTGCAGTTCGTATACGCGATATATCCGCGTCGCGCCGCTTCGATCATATAGCCGCCGCCCCACAAATAATGAAACGCATTATCCACCGCCACGATCCCAACCCCATAGGTATCCGCGAGCTTAATGCATTCTTCCAGAGCACGATAAGCGGTCGATTGGCCCAGCTTTTTCTGGGCGTCCCAGATTTTAACCGCCCGAAACCGAGAAGGCTTTTCTATAATCTCCGCTCCGGGCACGCAACCCTGCGAACCGCTTCCGAGAAACTCGTCGAGATGCAGGGCCTTGATCGCATTGTGCGTACGGATGCCATGCCGGGCCGCCTCCGCGCAAAACCGAGCCGCGTCGTCCGCCTCGTCTTTTAGAAAGCCTCGCTTCGCATACGCTGCAGAAACAAGCTCGTTGTGATCCTTCTCCGGTACGATAAAGTAATTTGTCGACATATCTATTCTAGAATTTGTTAGCCTGGGCTAGCGGGGCTTCTCCATTTAAATAGCGCAACAGATTTTCCGTGGCCATCGTGGCCTGGCGAATAACCGACTCGTGCGTGCGTGATCCAATGTGACTTGTAATCACCGTATTCGGAGCGCTCAACAGCGGATGGTCGGGTGGCGGCGGCTCCACATCGAGAACGTCCGCTCCGTATCCTCCCACTTTGCCGGAATGCAGCGCCTCATTCATATCCTCGGTAATGACAAGCTCGCCGCGAGCGCAGTTAAGCACGATCACTCCGTCGCGCATTTCCGCGATCTTCTCCTTATTTATCATGCCTCTCGTTTCATCCGACAAAAAGCAGTGGAGCGACACGACATCCGAATTGATAAGGACCTCGTCCATTGACTCGCAACGCGTCACCCCGTGCTCGGTCGCGAAGGCTTCATCCCAATAAATATCGTACGCGATCACTTTCATTCCAAACGCATTCGCGCGGATCGCCACTTCTTTCCCGATGCGGCCGAGACCAACGATCCCGATCGTCAGCCCCATGATTTCATGGCCCGTGATGCGTTTCCACTCTCCGTTTCTCGCGGCGGCAGCGGTCGTCACAATATGTTTCGTAATTCCGATCAGCAGCCCAAACGTGTGCTCGGCGACCGTCGTGTGATTAACACCTGGAGTGAACAGCACCGGAATCTTTTGGCTGGTCGCGTATTCGACATCGATCTTGTCCAAGCCAATCCCGTACTTGCTTATCACTTTCAAACGAGGGAGCGATTTATCGATAACCGCTTGGGTAATCCCGTCGTCGCCGCAAAGAAACCCGTCGAATTCTCCCGCGAGTTCCAACATGCGCCCCTCAGTCAACGGCCCGCGTTCGCAAACGATTTCCCATCCATGCGTCGCGAGGAGATCGTGATGCGGTCCGGGCGTATCTTGATAGCTTGTGGTTGTTAGTAATATTCTCATAACAATTATAGAAAGTCAGTTTTTCCGCGGCGGACCGATCGACTCGCCTTCCACGAAAAGCGGTTTAAACTGCTTCACGCTTGGCTTCAAAGGCTCGTTCGTCGAAAGCCCGCGCAACAGCAAGTCGATCGCGTCCGTCGTGACGAGATCGATACACTGATCCACACTGGCCAATGTCGGATGCAGGTGGGAGGAAACGTCGAGATTGTCGAATCCCATGATCGATAGATCTTCCGGTATAGAAAGTCTCTGCTCTTGCAAATACCCCATCGCTCCGATCGCCACTTGGTCGTTGATCGCCAGAATCGAGGTGCAGTCTTTTGCAGAGCTCAAGTACATCTTCGCTAAACCTCTGCCGGCCTCGTAGTCCATTCCTTTAAAGTTATCGTCCGAAACCGACACGACGTCCTCGCCCCAGCTCAGTCCCAACTCTTTGGATACCTTTTTCAGCGTCGCCACTCTCTCCGCCCCATAGATGATGTCGTCCCGAATTCCCAGCAAAGCGATCTTGCGATGCCCGAGTTCGTGGAGCTTCTCAAGCGCGACCCTCATCGCATACTCTCGGTCCAAACTAATTTGCGGAATATCCGCTGGAGCGATAGGATCTAGCGCTACCATCGCGAGCGACGAATTTCCTCGCAGACCTTCCGCAAAGCTCAAGTTCTCACCATGT
>JAJFLS010000622.1 GCA_021772595.1 Opitutales bacterium | reverse complement strand
TTGCTATCCATCCGATGGCTCCGTCGTGGATTGCGAGGCAGGCAAGAAGACTCGCATAAAAATTGCGCCAAGCGAGAAGTTGTTCGAAGTCGAGTTCCTTGGCGATCAGGCGGTACGAGTCACTGGCCAAATGGGCGGCGTTTACGGTCCGGGTGTCGCCTGAAGAGCACCCGTTCTTTTACCCTGGACGAGCCATGATCAATGGGTTGTGTTCTTCGTGCGCATTATGCCTCTATCTTCTTTTTTGCGTCTCGCAATGGTTGCAGTCTATCCGGGAAGCAGGAAATATGTATTGGATAAAAGGTTACAGGTGTTGCCCTTGATGGATGTGAACTCGGTTTTATGAGTTCCGGGGTCAATCAAAAGGGTCTGTGATGAATGGGGCTCACGGGAACCTCCGACCTCGAGGAAAACGCGCTAACTACTCCTGGTAACGATTGATTGAATACACACTTGGGCAGATGCCTCAATATTCCGTATCGTTCTCCTGATCCCCTTAGCTCTACTTTGTTAAATAAGTCAGTTCGGCGAATCGTTGGAACGGGACGGCGCCCGTTCACTACCCTGAGATTCCCTTCAAATAGGTAGCGTTCGGGCGCCGCCCCGAATGTATTTCCATTTACTAAACAGTCTCTAAAAGACGGTCCAATAAGTCAGTGTAGGAGCGGGTTTACCCCGCGATAGAGCAAAACCGCATAGTGTAGAATGAGGAAAATCGCGGGATAAACCCGCTCCTACAATCAACCAAACGCGCAAATAGGGACTTATTCAACAGTCCCATAAATCCGAGGGGGTATTCCAAAACGTGGTCGAAAAATGAGCATTTCGAATTTGGCTCTTCCTATGCGGCACTTCGCAAGCGAAGGCCCTACAGAAATTTTCGATGTAGGGCCTCCGCCGACGTAATGACGTGTTTTTTCGATCCATGAAAGGTTTGGGTATGAAATGGATTTTGTATTATGTTTATAGTTAATGACTTAATCTCAGTGGATCCTTATTCGATAGCAAATTCTCGAGAAATCCGGTCTAGGTGTTCATAATACGATTGAGTTAAGCTCAATTTCGACTATTACATTACTTTCTAATTCCCCGCATGAAATCGACTTGGCAGTTTCCCCAATGCGCTCGGTTCAACGCAGCGTCTCGCCTTTTCCCCAATGGGATCATTGCTTCGTTTCTGTTGTTACTCGTTGCAGGTCTTGCGGTTGATGCCGACTCAAGCGACGTGCTTCCCTTGCAGATTGAACTTTTTGAGGACATGGGCGCGAAGCCTCTATTGGCTGATGGGAAAGAAGGGGTGGCCAAGGGCGCAAGCGATGCGGTCGGTGCGGCACAAGAGTCGCTCAATGATGATGCGATTGAGTTGAGCAATAATGATGCGATTGAGTTGAGCAATAATGATACGACCGAGCCTGATGGGGAGCAACGTATCAGATCGGTGTCTATAAGTCGGATTCCGGACCATGTGTATCAGGCTCGGGCATTTGGATTTCATCGGCTGCCGTTCAAGTACGATGAAACGGGTGTGCGCGAGCTGCACAAAGGTCCAATCGTTTTCAGAGCCACTGCTAGGTTGACGCTGGAAAGAGGCAAGCACCGGATTTTGATTCGGACCCGTGATGACGCGAATTTTGTGGTGGACGGTGAACTTTTCGCGACGGTCAAGGTGCAACAAATACCTTCAGACGGCCATAACCCCATGCGGAAGATACCTGAACGCGTCTCGCCGACGATCAAGGATTTCGCTCCTGGCAACACCGAGCAGGTCTTCTCCCTGTTTGCGGATGGCCTGCCACATACGTTCATGGTGGAGACTTTTGTCGGACGCTCTGATAGAAGGCCGGACATCGGCGTGTTAGCAGTAGCGATTGCCGGACCGGGCGAAGACTCTTTTACGCTTCTGGGCTCTGGCGGGAAAATTAATTTCAGCGATGAGGGCTGGGCCAATTACATGAAAGAAGAGGAGGCCAGCTATAGTGCTATGGATGGCCAGGAACGCCGGAGTCGTTCAGTGAAAGAGACGCGATACTGGCAGCAACGTCATGCGTATGCCAAGCGCTGGCTCGACGATCAGGGTTCGGTCGCGCTTCCAGAGGTCGGTAAGTTTATTCCCACGCGCAATGCTATCGACCGATTCATAGGGCGTAGGATAGAAGAAGTGGCGCTTCAACGCATTGCTCGGGATTCCGCAGAACGTGCCGCGCATTCGAAAGGCCTGGTTTTTTTTCAAACGGATATACAACCGATTCTTGAGGACAATTGCTTGAAATGCCACGCGGATAAGGAAAAAGGCGAGCTGCGTTTGGACTCACTCGAGCGGGCATTGCTGGGCGGTGAATCCGAGGAGCCGGCGATTGTTGCTGGACACCCCGAAGAGAGTCTTATGATCGAGCTGCTCGCGTCCGAGGAAATGCCGCCAAAAGGGAGGCTGCTGAACGAGAAGGAAATCGATTTGCTGTCACGCTGGATCGAACAAGGCGCGCCATGGGAGGAAATTGATGAGGGAGCCATCGCTGCTTCTCGCCATCCATCTGCCGCAGAATTGAAGTCCGCGGAATTGACGCCCTTGCCCGTAGTTGGCGACCTTTCTTTCCTGCGTCGCCTTACACTGGATACAGTGGGCGTGATCCCCACGCTTGAAGAGATCGAAGCGTTTCAAGAGGCCGAGGCTTCGAACAAGCGAAGCAAGGCGATCGACCGCTTATTGAATGATCCACGTTGGGCTGATCACTGGGTCCCGTTCTGGCAGGATCTTCTTGCCGAAAATCCTAACATCGTAAAACCCAATTTGAACAACACAGGAGCCTTCCGTTGGTGGATACATGAATCGTTCCTGGATAACAAACCGATGGACCGGTTTGTAACCGACCTGATTCTGATGCGCGGCGACAAGTATATTGGTCCGGCCGGGTTTGGGATGGCCACGCAGAATGATGTGCCTATGGCTGCCAAGGCCCATATCCTCGGCGGCGCCTTTATGGGTGTCCAAATGAAATGCGCGCGCTGTCACGACGCCCCATTCCAGTCAGTGAAACAAGAAGACCTTTTTAATCTAGCAGCGATGCTTGAGCGCAAGCCCATCGCCGTACCGGCGAGCAGCATCGTACCTGTCGACAAACTATCTGAGCGTAATGCGCTCGTGAAAGTATCGCTGAAACCCAATGATACGATAGATCCCGTATGGCCATTCAATCATTTCAGCGAATCGCCACTACCCGGAAGCCTCATCCGCGATCCGGACGATCCGCGCGAGGCTTTAGCTGCCCACATGACCTCTCCTTCCAATTCCCGATTTGCGAAAGCGATCGTCAATTGGACCTGGAAAAGGTATTTCGGCAAGGGATTTATAGAGCCGGCAATTGACTGGGAAAACGCGGATGTTTCTCATCCTGATCTATTGGCGTTTCTGGCGCAGGAACTGGTAGGTCATGACTATGATATAAAACACCTGTGCCGGCTGATCCTGAATTCGGATACCTACCAAAGAGGAGTGTTGCGCAAATCGGATACTCAAGCTGCGGCCTTGTTTGCAGGCCATAACCGAAGGCGCATGACCGCCGAACAAATTCTGGATTCGCTGCATTTGGCCACGGACAGGCAGATAGACAGTGAAGAGCTCAACATGGACCAGGACGGCAGGCGACC
>JAJFLS010000621.1 GCA_021772595.1 Opitutales bacterium | reverse complement strand
CATGTCTATTGCGAAAAGCCCCTCGCCCACAGCATCTACGAAACTCGTACCCTCACCAAAGCCGCCCGCGAAGCCGGCGTCATGACCCAAATGGGCAATCAAGGCCGCTCCTCCGAGCAAATCCGCATGTGCCGCGAGTGGGTACAAGACGGAGCAATCGGCGACGTGACCGAAGTCAGAACCTGGAGCGACCGACCCGCAGGCGGATACGCCTTTCCCGCCTCAATGGGCAGACCGGGAGATCGTCCCAAAATTCCCAATACGCTGGACTGGGACCTGTGGCTAGGCCCCGCCCAAGAGCGTCCTTACCATCCTTCATACTGCCCGATCTTCTGGAGAGCCTGGCAGGATTTCGGAACGGGAGCTCTCGGCGACATGGGCTGCCACATCATCGATCCCTCCTTCCTCGCTTTAGATCTCGCCGCCGCTCCGACATTCACCGTCGAAGCGAACGTATCCTACAACGCCAATCCCGAAATCTGGAACACCCTTTTCGGAAGTTCGACCAACGCGAAAAAAGACGTATCCAAATACATAGACAAAATCCGCAAGGAAACCTACCCCACTGCATCCATCGTCCGCTTCGAATTCCCAGCCCGAGGCAAATTGCCATCCCTCAGGATGACATGGCACGACGGCGGCCTCCTCCCCGATCGACCAAAAGACTACACTAGCGAAATCGGCACAAACGGCGCCTTCCTTCTAGGATCCGACGGCAGCCTCAGCCACGGCTCGCATGGCGCCTCCAGCCTGCGGATTTTCCCCGAAGAAAAAATGCAATCCTACGTTCGGTCCGACCGACGCGCCCCGGAATCGACCAGACGTGTCCCCGGCGGCCAAAGCGGCCACCAAGCCGACTGGATCCGATCCTGCAAAGACGGAAAACCGTCGAGCTCCCACTTCGGCTACGGCGGCGCTCTCACCGAGTTCGTTCTCGTCGGCGTCCTTGCTCAACGGATACCCAACACGCGACTCGTCTACAACCGCGCGAAAATGAAATTCGACAACGAAGCCGCCAACGCTCTCATCAAACCGACCTTCCGAGAAGGCTGGATCCTATAGCTGAACCCTAAACTACGTTCAACAAATCGATTGGCTCAATTATCTGGCAAATGGTAGGGCTGCTTATCCCTAAGCCGCCGAGCCAATTAGTCATCCAACACGGCTGATCCCGCGCCTGCGGGATCAGCCCTACCTTTACCCTCACACTAAATGACCCCCAAACGCGCCCTCCTACTCCTCGCCCTGTTCCTCTCCGCCTCTCTCTTCGCCGCAGAGAAACCGAACATCGTCCTCCTCGTCGCCGACGATCTCGGCTACGGCGAGCTCGGCTGCCAAGGCAATCCCGAGATACCGACGCCGCACATCGATTCGCTTGCCCGCAACGGCATCCGATTCACCCAAGGTTACGTCACAGCCCCATTCTGCAGCGCCTCGCGCGCCGGGCTCATGACGGGCCGCTACCAGACACGCTTCGGCTACGAGTTCAATCCCATCGGGGCCAAAAACGAGGACCCCGACGCCGGGCTCCCTCTCGGCGAAAAGACTCTCGCCGACGCGCTCGTCGACGCCGGCTACATCACCGGCATGTTCGGGAAATGGCACCTCGGCGGCACCGCGAAATACAATCCCATCCGCCGCGGATTCGACGAATTTTTCGGCTTCCTCCACGAAGGTCACTACTTCGTTCCACCGCCGTATTCAAATACCACTACCTGGCTGCGCCGCAAGGTCCTCCCCGGCGGCGGCGAGGGCCGCTGGATTTCCAAGGACGAAAAGCTGATCTACTCCACTCACATGGGCAACACCGAGCCCGACTACGATGCCGACAATCCCATCTTCCGCGCCGGCCAGCCAGTTGAAGAACATGCCAACCTCACCGACGCATTCACGCGCGAAGCCGTCGATTTCATAGACCGCCACGCCGACAAGCCCTTCTTTCTCTACCTTCCCTACAACGCCGTCCACAGCCCCTTGCAAGGAGCAGATGAATACATGGAACGATTCGCACACATCGAAGACATCCAGCGCCGCATCTTCGCCGCCATGCTTTCCAATCTCGACGACAGCGTCGGCGCCGTCCTTGCAAAATTGCGAGAAGAGGGGCTCGAAGAAAATACGCTCATCTTCTTCATCAGCGACAACGGCGGCCCGACCCGCGAACTCACTTCCAGCAACCTCCCGCTGCGCGACGGCAAAGGTAGCGTCTACGAAGGCGGCAATCGCGTCCCCTTTATAGTTCAATGGAAAGACTCCCTTCCGGAAAACCAGATATACGAAAACCCCGTTCTCTCTCTAGACATCTTCGCAACCGCCGTCGCTCTCGCAAACGCGAAAACAGACCCGAAGAAAACCTACGACGGCGTCAACCTCATGCCGTATTTGACCGGCAAGGACAAAACACGTCCTCACGAAACCCTCTTCTGGCGCGTCGATACGCGGACCACCATTCGCGTCGGCGACTGGAAACTCCTCCGCAATCCCCGTCGCGGCCAAAGCGACGCTTGGGAACTCTACGACCTCTCGAACGACATCAGCGAATCAAAAAACCTCGCCTCCACCCGCCCCGAAAAGCTCGCCTCCATGATCACCACCTGGCAATCCCTAAACGCCGAAATGATCGACCCCGTCTGGACACCGCGGGGACGCTGACGTCAGGACGCGTCAAAGTCGGCTCGGGTGTTCCCTGTTTTGAAACGTTTCCCGGGTTGCGATCGAATCCCGGTCATCAAGTTAGCTCGGAGCACCTCAGAAGGTCGTCGACCGCGATGAACAGGATGTTGGGCTTTTCCTCGCTGGTCGCTCGGGTGCTCTGGGCCGATACGGAATCGGCGGCCCATTCGGCGCCACGCAGGAGCAGGGTCTGGAATCCGTCGGTTTGCATTTTCTCCGCGCCATGCCCTAGCAACAAGGTGAAGCAGCGGCCTTTGCCGAACCAACCGGCCAGGGCGCTGGGTTCCCAGTTTTTCGTTACCTTGGAATAAGCTTCCGTCAGTACCGTGGCGCCCAGCTGTACGGCCGCGCGATACCATAACTCATCGTTTGTTCTAAAATCTTCCAATCCCTCGGCAACGGGGTGATCGGCTTCGGTCATACGAACTTCGAACTCATGCCGCGGGCCATGGCCAGTCTGTTCCTTTTCCCACGTAGCCAGGCTTAGCTTCTGATAATCGTCCCATTCGGGAAAGGATGCGGAACCGGCATGCACCACCACATGCCCGCCACAATTGCGCACGAATTCCACATAAGCGGTTCTCAGAGCGGCCGACCATGGCACAGGTTTCTCTTTCCCGTAGGCGTTCCAATTGCTCAGGAGCACGTCGTACTTCGCAAGCACCGCTGCCGTTAGCTGCTCGGGCTCCGTCACGACATCCACCGTGAACGTGCCGCTCTGCTCCAGAATCTTTTCCAGAACCGGTGTGGTGTTCATCCATTTGTGGTTGTTGCTGCCCGTAAGGATGACTACGTCTATTTTTTCGGCGTGGACCGTGAGGGCCGACGCGAAAAGGATCAGTAGCGATACGGTTCTTTTCATTCTACAAAGTCTGGGGCACTCGCATGATGGCTGCGATTTATTGAAATATCACGACGATTAATACCGCTCAGCAAACTACGCCAGACCACTTGTGTAGTCGTTTCGCCGATACCTTCACAGCATCCGCTCCGGCGACCTCCAAGGTCGTCGCCCCGGAAAAGCCGACTTCGGCCAACTTTTCTACGATTTGCGGAATGCCTACCACTCCGTCCCCGAGAGGGATCGGGCTCATGCCGCAGCCAAACTGCTTGCCGCGCTTCTCCTCCCACTCTGCTGGCATGTCCTTCCAGTGAACGTGCCCGATGCGAGAACCGAAGGTCTTCACGAAATCCAGCGGCTCCGACCCGCCCAGCCAGCTATTGCCCGTATCGAGGCAAATCCCGACGCTGTCTTCGCGACCAAGCGAATCAAGCAGATCGCCCATGAGTTCAACCGAGTCCGTCACCGGGCCATGCGGCTCGAAGAGCAGGCGGATACCCAACTCTTCTGCCCACTCGATCGGCGTCTGCAGTTTTTCGCGAATCACCAGCAGTTGTTCTTTGGTGGACAGGTTGTGTCCAAAATCCGTATACGATTCGCCTTCCGTTGTGATAACTTCGTGGATACCTAAGTTCCCCGCGAGCCGTAGGGCCTTGATAATCTCAGTAGTACCATAACGTTCCGGGCTCGCGGCATCGAGCAAGTTCGCATGGGCGCAAACCGTAGTGATCTCCAAATCGTGCCTTTGCGCCATCTCGCGAATCCGCTTCGGGTGCCCATCGAGGCTCTGCGAGGCAGCGAATCCAAACTCCACGCCGAGCGTCGCTCCATCGTGATTGTCAGTTAAATCGATGTAGTCGAAGCCAAGCTCCTTAACGATTTGAAATTGTCGTTCCAAAGGTTGGAACGGTTCAATAAGGGCGAAACATCCTATTTTCATTTTATACGGGGAGTAGAGATTCAAAATTCGAGAGATCTTAAGCGACACCGTAGGGTTCGCGCATCGGTCGAGTGAGCATGGCATTGACTTCCGCATCGCCCTTCACCTTCAGGGTCTTCGGATTGTAGTTCAGAGCACGCCCGGTACGGACAGCCGCATTGCTCAGATGGCTAATCGCGTCGCCATTGATGGCCGAATCGATCGGACAAAGCGTCGTCTCGCGCGAAACCATGCAATCCACGAAATTCTGCATATGCCCAGAGCTGATAGCCGCCCTTTTATCGAAGGTATCGAAGTCCACATTCCCTAGGTTAACGTATTTCCCTTTGCTATACAGATAACACGCTCCGCGCGAGTGGCAGACGAATCCGTCCGTTCCGTGAAAGGCAACCCCGTTACTCTGGTAGTAGTTGTGGTACTCGCTCACTGCCTTCTTCGCGATCGAGTCGTCCATGAAACGAGCCTTCGTCCCATTCGCGTAGGTCATCTCGATATCCCAGCTGCGCACGGTATTGTACAGATCTGGCTCCTGCGGCACAAAGCCCGTACCTGCATAGCGGACCGGAGCGGTATGCTCTTTTTGAAGCCCCCACTGCAGGATATCGATCGGATGAGCTCCCCAGCCTGCGATAAAACCGAGCGCATATTCGTAGCAATGCCAAGCGCCGAGGTTGTCCACTCGAGCATCGGAATACGGAGCCTTCTTAGCCGGCCCAAGCCACAAGTCGTAGTTGAAATTCGATGGCACAGGTTGCGTCTCGATCTTGCCCACGTCATCGACTCCTAATGATGGAGACCATACATCGACCTGCTGGAGTTTGCCCACATAAGCATTCCAAACCAGTTCGACAGCTTGGCGTCCTGAAAGCGAAGAATGCTGCTGAGTGCCATACTGAAAAACGCAACGGTTTCGGGCCAGCTCCTTTCGTAGAACCGCCGCCCGCGGAAGCGAAAGGCCCAGCGGCTTTTCCACGTACATATCCTTATCCGCTCGAGCGGCGGCAATCGCGATCGGCACGTGCCAATGATCCGGAGTCGCCACAACGACACCATCGATATCAGGCATCGCCAATACCTCGCGAAAATCCTCGAAGGTCCGGCAATAGTTTCCCCCATAGGCCGCGTTGCACGTGGCGGCCTTAGCCAATCGGCGCTCCTCAAACGGGTCCACCGCAGCGACGACCCGCACAGTTTCGATCTTCAGCAGCTCCGCGAGCAATGCATTCATCCGGCCCCCACAGCCGATCAGAGCGATGTTAAGCCGCTTAGACGGACTCGCTTTGCCAATGACCGAAGAGGGCAATAAGAAAGTCGATGCCGCGAAGCCAAAGCCGACCTCCCGAATAAAGGTTCTACGAGTACTCATCGAAGACAGATTAGCAGGTACCCACGCCAACGACAATCAACAGAGATCGGCGGTATATTTTTATAGTTTGCGATAGGCCGATGGAGTGACCCCCATCTGCTCGCGAAACACCTTGGAGAAGTATGCACTCGAGCCGAAGCCCATCTCGTAGCCTATCTCGGTGAGCGACTTGTCCGGGTGCTCGACGATCAGACGTTTCGCCGCTTCGACCCGAATCTTGGCCAAGTATTCGAAAGGCGTCTGATTCGTCAGTTCCTTGCATGTCTGGGTAAACGCGGTTCTTCCGAGGTGACACTCCTTCGCCATTTCCTCCAAAGTCCACGCGCGAGCCATGTAACTCGGATGCTTCGCGATATCGCCGAGAAACACTTGCACTGCGCGGCGAGCGCTGGAGAGATTCTCGTCCAGCTCTGGACGCTGCGACTTCAACAGCTGCAGCAGTCCAAGCAGGATCGCATTGATCAGTACCGCGACGGTGGATACCTGCTCGATCGGTCGCGGCGACTCCAAAGTCTGCCTCAACTTGACGAACGCCTCCACCATCGCCCGATCCGCATGTCGGATGGGTGTCTCGTTTTGCCTTAGCAAATTGCTGAGTTCCTGCTTGTCCTGCTCCGAGAGGACTATCCAATCCGGCCAAACCCATGCCTGATTCGGCATGCGAACACCCACATCGACAATAAACCAAATCAGCTTGCTCGGCGGCACAATACCGCGCCCTAGACCGTGTGGCTGCCACGGGCGGGTGACCGTGAAATCGCCGCCCTCCATTTGCTGCCAGCGATCGCGTAAAGCAAACGGCAGCGAGCCCGATTCGAGAAAGCACAGCTCAATCCCCTCGTTACGATGCTCCTCAAGACACCACTTGCCCTCCTTGCCAAGACTCCAGTAGCCCACCGAACGCAAATAGGGAAACTCCTGCCCCATCGCCTCGCCCGGGTAGCTGCCACGCCCAAATCCGCCAAACGCCACTTCGCCCTTCTCGATCGCGTCCACTAAGGCGACACAACTATCCGCCTCCAGCACTTCGTCCCGAAATTGGTAACGGGCAATCAACTCATCCATACCCATCCCTTTAAGGAGAGTTTCCGATCACCCGCAAGCAGAATACCGACTGCCGCATCGTAACCGCCCGCCCCGAAAAGCGCGCCTCCATGATCGCCGCCTGGCAATCCCTCAACGCCGAAATGATCGACCCCGTCTGGACGCCTCGGACGAGCAAGTGATCGCTAGTGTTTACTTGTAAACTTTAAATAACATTGAAAAATCAATCCCCTAGTAAGACTGAATAGACTCTCAACCACCGACCTACCCTAAACGAACACACCTCCACCTTCAAACAACAATGAGCAGTGAGAATTCAAACGAGCCAATTCATAATGTATTCGTAACTCGCTCAAAAGTATTTCGAGAATTTCTAGCCGAAAAAGAAGAGATTATTAAGCATAAATGGATCGAGTCCGAGCGGCTTGGATACGATATTGGATTCGATCAAGCGAAGATAGAATGGATTCGCAAGCATCGAAAAAACTGGATAGAATATCGGTCCAAATTAGCAGCGAGTACATAAGACTCCACACCAAGCGAAGCATCTCCGTTCTCTAATTCGCCAAACTCAACGAAATCGTTGCGCCGCCAATCGTACCGAGCTCGGACCACGCCCTGTTTCTAAAGCGAGCGAGGGGGCCTGCCATGTTCTATGTCCTTCAAAACGCATCCGCTTTCATAACTGTGATAATAGATCGTCGTTATGCCTAGCTCTTTGAAAATGAACCACAAAGCAGCCGAAAGCATCGCTTCTTTCCAAATCGCGACATGCGGAAGCAACGCATCTTGCAAATAGCGAAACTCCTTTCGTTGTTCGCAATTCATCGCCGCGCCCTCGCTTTTCAAACGTGAAAATCTCGCTCGACCATAGCGCACCCGAGCCGCCGGGCCAGCGCGAAATGAGAGTTGCCCCGGTTCGATGAATCCGCTTTCCTGCTCGCGTGATTCGAGTCGCCCTGTCCCTATCCCTCGCGTTTTTCTGCACCGCCCTCGTTTCGAGTGCTGCAGAAAAACCCAATATCCTCTTCATCGCGATCGATGACCAAAACGATTGGATCGGGTGCATGGATTCCCATCCGCTGGTCAAGACGCCGAACATCGACCGGCTTGCCGACCGCGGAACTCTCATGGCCAACGCCCATTGCCAGGCCCCTCTCTGCAACCCCTCCCGAACGAGCCTCATGGTCGGCCTCCGCCCGAGCACGACGGGAATTCACGGACTCCGACCCTGGTTTCGCGACGTGCCTCAATGGGCCGACCTCGTCTCCCTGCCGCAGCACTTTCAGGCCAACGGCTATGAAACCTATAGCAACGGCAAGATTTATCACAGCATTCGCTCCCAACCGGCCAACGAGCCGAATCCCGAATTTCAAAACTGGGGATCGCGGGGCGGCGTCGGTTCAAAGCCTCCCCAAAAGCTCATTCCCGAGACGCCATTCGGCAATCACGCGTTAATGGACTGGGGCGTTTGGCCGGACGACAATGACGATTCCACAAAAGGGGACTATGACGTCGCTTCCCACGCGGTCCGCATGATCGAAGAACATCCGGAAGGAAAGCCGTTTTTCCTGGCCGCCGGATTCTTTCTACCACACGTGCCTTGCTACGCCACCCAAAAGTGGTTCGACCTTTATCCCGATGACGCGTCCGTCCTGCCACCGATGCCCGAAGGCGACCGTGACGACACACCGCGCTCCTCGTGGTGGATACACTGGAGTTTGCCCGAGCCGCGCAAACAATGGCTCGACGAGAACGACCAGCAAATCAATCTCGTCCGCTCGTACCTGGCGTCCACCAGCTTCGTCGACAGCCAAGTCGGCCGCATCCTCGACGCGCTCGACAAAGCCGGGAAAACCGACAACACCATCGTCGTCCTCTGGGGAGATCACGGCTTCCATCTCGGCGAGAAAGCGATCACCGGCAAAAACACGCTTTGGCGCCGCTCGACCCGTATTCCGCTAATCTTCGCTGGCCCCGGAGTCACCGCCGGACAACGAAGCTCGAAGCCCGCCGAACTACTCGACATCTATCCGACCTTGGTAGACCTCTGCGACCTCCCATCAATCGACCATCTCGAAGGCCTCAGCCTGAAACCGCAACTTCAAGACGCCGATGCTCCCCGCGAACGCCCCGCGATCACTTCGCACAATCAAGGCAACTTTTCCATCGTATCCGAAAAGTGGAGATACATCCACTACGTCGACGGAGCGGAGGAATTGTACGATATAGTCAACGATCCCCACGAGTGGACAAACGTCGCTTCCCAGAAAAAAAGCGTCGTCGCCTCCATGCGGAAATGGCTCCCGAAGATCGACAACGGCCCCGTCGCCGGAAGCGGCGCACGTGTCCTCACCTACTACGATAAAACTCCCGTCTGGGAAGGCCAGCCCATCGGCGAAGACGACCCAATCCCACAAGACAGCCCGCAAAAGAAAAGGTAGGGCGAGAGCGTCCCGCTCCGCCGCTCTTCAGACGACATAACCTCGCAACAGGAAGCCCCTACCCCCACCGACATCCCAATGAAACTCGCCCCCGCAGCTCTCCTCATTCTTCATTCTTCATTCCTAATTCTTCATTCATACGCGGCTCCGCCGCCCAACGTCCTCTTCATCCTGGCGGACGACCTCGGCTTCTCCGATCTCGGCTGCTACGGAGGAGAAATCGAGACTCCCAATCTCGACTCCCTCGCCGCCAACGGTCTCCGCTACACTCAGTTCTACAACACAGGCCGCTGCTGGCCCTCCCGGGCGGCTCTGCTCGCCGGCTACTATCCACATGAAATCCATCGCGACGTCCTCCCGGACCAAGCAGGCGGCAACCGAGGCGCTCGCCAAAACTGGGCGAAGTTGCTTCCCGACTTTCTCAAGCCGTATGGATATCGCAACTACCATAGCGGAAAGTGGCACATCGACGGCAACGTGCTCGACGCCGGATTCGACCGATCGTTCGACACCAAAAACCAAGGAACTTTCTTCTCTATCAAAGGCGTCCGCATCGACGATGTCCCGGTCGAAGCCCCTGAAGACGAATCCGGTTTCTACATCACCACCGCGACCGCCGAACACGCGATCGATTGTCTAAAAGAGCATTCCGAGAAATACGCCGAGCTCCCCTTCTTCCAATACCTCGCGTTCATCGCGCCGCACTTCCCGCTGCATGCTCTTCCCGAAGACATCGAGAAATACCGCGACCGCTACCTCAAAGGCTGGGATGTTCTGAGAGAGGAACGCTTCGCTCGACAAACGCGCATGGGAATCGTGAATACAGAGCTTTCCGAGATCGAACGTAATCTTGGCCCGCCCTACTACCACGCCAAGGATCTCCACAAGCTAGGACCCGAAGAAGTATTCCGGCCATTCCCGTGGAATGATTTGAGTTCCGAACAAAAGCGTTTTCAAGCGACCAAGATGGCCATCCACGCCGCCATGGTCGACCGAATGGACCAAGAGATCGGGCGAGTAGTCGATCAGCTCAAAACCATGGGTGCCTTCGAGAACACGCTCATTTGCTTCGCATCCGACAACGGGGCCAGCGCGGAAATCATGGTGCGCTCCGGCGGTCACGACCCAGAAGCGCCACTCGGCAGTGAAGCCAGCTACCTCTGTCTCGGCCCCGGTTTCTCCAGCGCGTCCAACACCCCTTTCCGGCGTCACAAGACATGGGTTCACGAAGGCGGCACCAGCACCCCCTTCATCGCCCACTGGCCGAAAGGGATTCAAGCGCGCGGCGAGCTTCGCCACTCGCCTGGTCACTTCATCGACTTCGTCCCCACGATTCTCGATGTAATCGGTGCCGAAAAACCAACTACATGGGAAGGCGATCCAATCCCTCCCGCTCCAGGGCGCAGCATCGCGGCAACCTTTAATGCAGACGTAACGGTCGAACGCGATCTTCTCTGGTGGATGCACGACGGACACCGCGCCGTGCTCATCGGCGAATGGAAACTCGTCGCTGCCAACGGCGATCCATGGGAACTCTACGAC
>JAJFLS010000063.1 GCA_021772595.1 Opitutales bacterium | reverse complement strand
AATTCGATCCCGCGTAAATGGAAGACGCCCACCATCTGCTAGAAGCGCTTTGGCTTCATCAGCGACACAATGTCCGCGACCACCATTTGCTCTCGACCTTGCTCGCATCTCCAGAGACGCACGCGCGGAACGCGGCCAAAGTGGTTCATCACCATTGGCACAATGTCCACGCGACAAGCAACTCGCCGATGGCCAAAGACGAAACGCACGAAGCTCCGACACAGAAATCTGGGGTCATTTCCGACACGGACGCATTGCTCAAGATCCGCATCGCCACCGTCGTTGAGAAGATGCAGTACGACATCACGGAATTCAGCGTGAAGGCAGGCAAGAAAGTCGAAGTGATCTTCGCCAATCCGGATTTCATGCCGCACAACATCGTATTCGTTCAGCCCGACTCCGCCGACGCGATCGCGATGGCAGCGCTCGAGCTAGGCGCCGATGGATTCGCCAAGGAATACGTACCGGAAGATAAACGAATCATCGTCGCAAGCGGACTCGTGGACAACGGCCAGGAAGAAACGCTCGAGTTCACCGCTCCAAAGAAACCAGGGGTCTACCAATTCGTATGCACATTTCCAGGACACCACCTCCTCATGCGCGGCGTGATGACGGTGACGAAGTAAGCGATCTTCTGGAGGAGCTTGCTTGCAAACGATCAACATTATCGCCTGCAAGCAGGCTCCTACATTTCGAGAATAGCCGCTACCTCACCGCGGGCGATCATCCAGCAAATACGCGGCACCCTTGCTCTCCGGACCTTCCCACCCATAGAAAAGCAACAGATCCTTCAATCCGCCTTCGAGATCGTCAGACACGAATTGAACATTCTGATACCTCAGCCCAGGCTCCGGCGTAAGGTCGCGAAATAGACTCCAGTTCGCTCCGCCGTCACTCGATACCCATTCCTCAACTCGCTGACCCCAGCCGTATTCGTCCATCTTTTCCTCCACCACTTTCTCGCCGCTGCCAACGACCAGATAAGCGTGAAACCCGCCATTCTCATCCAATTCCAGATGGCTAGCATTGAACGGATGGAGCGTTTTCGTGATCGGGGACTTTAGCCATGCTCCGTCTTTTCGACTCACGAAAGAGAAGCGACTGTCGAGCGGGCTTTCTTCGGAAACCGGCAACACGAAATGCGGCCTGTCCTGATCGTCCAAACAAATCGACGGGCCCACTGCGGCAACGCGTTCGTCCGTATCCCACACTAGGCAGTTTTTATCCGCGGTCTTCTTCCGTAGCGGCAGCTCGAGTTCGACTCCATCCGCATTGAACGCCTTTCCGGTCGGAAGATCCACGTAGAGATAGTACAAGTTGTAACGCTGCGTGTGGTCATGGAGATACGCCTGATACCGTTTATTGAATACAGGGTCCTCCACTTTCCAGATAAACGCGACGTGAAGACGTTTTCCGTCCGCGCTCACCGCGGTCGTGTTGTACGAACCCGCGTAGGCGGCGTGGGCCCCATCCTGGGGATCTGCGGCTAAATTTATCAACGAATGCCCTTTCCAACCACGTCCACCGTCATCGGAAATATGATACTGCCAAAATCCGAGATGCCCCGAATAGCGTGAGTAGACTAGCGTCTTGTCATCGTAAATACGGTGGACTTTGGGATAGGAAATCGATTCGGAAAAATCGGGCGCCCGACTCCAATGCTCAGCATTTCCCGGCTTGTCAGAGACCAGATGGATTCCCGGAGTCCGGTGACAACCGAACAGCGTATGCAAATACCCTTTCGGATCCGTCCAAATGACGGGAGCGAAGTGATGGTCACTCTTGTACTTCTTCGCATCAATCTGGTCCTCTAATCCGGCGAGCAACATTTGCGGATCGGAAAAGCGCCGCGTCCGCAGGTCGTAAGTCGCGCAATACGGAAAGCCTTCAGCGCCTCGCCACACGATATGCACCGACTCACCCACCGCGACCGCTTGGGGGTACATGCGATTGTCGTACAGCATTTTCAGCCCCCCATTATTCGCGAAGGGAATCGCTTGCCGCTCTTCGCCACGCAAAAGCCCTAGCCCAAAAATAGTAGCGGATACGAAAAGAAGGGAAATCTTTGTCTGACGAGAAAGGGGCATGACGGATTAATAGTGCGACTCGGGCAGTCTCAGCAATAAAATCTTGTCCATCCAGAAAGTTCGCGCGGTAATCCTCAACACTCAATCTTATGAAAATCACCCTCTTTTCTCGCACCCTTCTAAATTCATTCATCGCGGCAGCGCTTCTGCTCGGCTCCGCGTTATCCGCCCAGGCCCAGCAAGCTCCTAAGCCGCTCAAGGTTCTCCTCATCACAGGCGGATGCTGCCACGCCTACGCAACTCAGACGCACATCTTGAAAAAGGGGCTCGAAGCCCGCGCCCATGTGATTGTGGATCAGGTCCACTCCGACGATACTACGACGAACCCGCCGCTCGCCTTCTACGGCGACTCCGATTACGCAAAGGGCTACGATGTCGTGATTCACGACGAATGCGCCGCGAAAATGGCGGATGTCGACACGCTCAAAGACATCTTAGCCCCGCACCAAAACGGCATCCCCGGAGTCAATCTCCATTGCGCGATGCACAGCTACCGAGTCGGCGATCACAAAGTCGCTTCCGAAGCAGGCACTAATGGCAGTCTCTGGTTCGACTATCTCGGCATCCAGTCCAGCGGGCATGGACCCAAAGAACCGATCGCGATCGAATTCACGAACACCAAGCACCCGATCACCAAAGAGCTCAAAAATTGGGCCACAATGAACGAGGAGCTTTACAACAACGTCCAAGTCTTCTCCTCCGCCAAACGTCTCGCCAAAGGCTTCCAGCACCAGAAAGAGCGCAAAGCGAAGAACGGCAAAGTCACTCCCGCGCAAGACGCGGAAGCAGTCGTAGTATGGACGAACGTATACCACGACACACGCGTCTTCAGCACGACCATCGGGCACTACGACGAAACCGTCGCCGACGACCGTTATTTGGATCTCGTCACCCGCGGCCTGCTCTGGTCCTGCAAGAAGCTCAACGACCGTTACTTGAAGTAGAGGACAGAGTCCTTTCTAAACTGTAGGAGCGGCTTTACGCGGCGATTTTTCGGTTGTCTATCGCGGCGTAAAGCCGCTCCTGCAAATTCAAATCCGTGCCTATCCGCGCAGCGAGACCCTCGCTGGAGGTACGCAACAACGTGTGTCTGCGCAAAGGTAGGGAACGACTGCCAGGCGGTCCGCGTTAGTTGAGTCACGCTCGTGCATTGCGGTCCGTCTGGCAGTCGATCCCTACCTCGAGCGTTATTAGCGATTTATCGGCCTATTTCCGAGCTTTCGATGCGGCGGATAAATAGCGCCCTATCTGCTTTGTAGGGTTGCTTAAATGACGAAAAGAGTAACATAATTGCGGTTAAGCTCCTTTCGTAAAATCGATCGCATCGAAAGCAGAAAAAATGACGAGCATGCGAAGTTCAAAATTGGGTTCTACTCAGGTCATAAAATTATTTGGCCTGCTCACCCTCTATTATTTCTTCGCCTTCGGGATCCTCGTAATCGCGCTCAATTTTTTTCCAGGCCTTAAGGATTTCATGCCATTAGGAGCGGGAGTCGAGTTCTCCGATGTGGAAACAACTAACCCATTTACGCAATCCGTAATTTTCTCGAACCTCAGTTCGAATTACGTCGAAAACGGATTGAAACTCCTGTTCGCGATCTTGGGAGTGATTCTGATCATGCTGCCGGTCACTTGGGTATATTTAAAGATACGGGCCAGCCTAGATCAATCCCTCGTCGAAACGATGCTCATACTTCCCGTGGTCGTGGCCGGAGTGGTATTTATTGTACAAAACAGCGTCGCGCTTGCGTTTTCACTAGCGGGCATTGTGGCCGCAGTTCGCTTTCGCAACACCTTAAAAAATACCGGGGATTCGCTTTTTATCTTTGCTTCTATCGGAGCAGGATTAGCGGCCGGGGTACGCGTTCTGGAGATCGCGATCGTCGTGACAGTAGTTTTCAACTACTTCTTTCTGTTCCTTTGGGACCTGAATTACGGAGCTGCCAATGCCGTGAAATTCATGCGTTCTCCCGACGCGCTTGAAAGAGGACAGGAAAGCGTTGATACAATTAAGGTAAAGGAGAAGGAAGCGACGCGCCAGAATCCCGTAAATCCGGAAAAGACGCCTGAATGAGGCTAGCGCATGCGGAACACAGGGGAACACCAATTAGTCCAATAAGCGTAGGAGAATTTAGAAAAGAGGCATCCAAACCATGACGAGGCTCATTCCATCGGTCCTATTTACTCTGCTAATCATGACAGGCGTTATAGCGAAAACCGACAAGGCCGAATTCGGCCCCGTTGATCGATTGATCGTAGTAGGCGATGTCCACGGAGACTTCGAGCGATTCAAAGCGGTGCTGAAGACGGCAGACCTTATCGATTCCGATCTGCGCTGGACAGGTGGAAAGACGCACCTCGTCCAGCTCGGCGACATTCCAGACAGAGGGCCCGACACGCTCGAGATAATCCAATTCCTCATGAAGCTCGAAAAGAGCGCCGCTCGAGCGGGGGGACATGTGCACATTCTTGTCGGTAACCATGAAGCGATGAATGTGTATGGAGATCTTCGATACGCTACCAGAGAAGAATTCGAAGCCTTTTCGACGCGGCAATCGAAAAGACTTCTCGATGACTATTTCAACGCCGAAGTCGATTGGGTAAAGAAGAATACGCCAAAGGAGGAATGGCCTGAATTCGACGAAACGTTCAGAGAGGCTTGGTTCAAGGACAAACCCCTCGGCTATATAGAGCACCGGCAAAACTGGATGCCAGAAGGGAAAATCGGGAAATGGTTTCGCTCTAAAAACGCAGTGCTAAAGATCGGGGA
>JAJFLS010000620.1 GCA_021772595.1 Opitutales bacterium | reverse complement strand
TTCGGGCGCCGCCCCGAATGTATTTCCATTTTTTAGACACTCTCTTAGAAATTGCTCCGCCATCACCGAAAACCTTCCGTCACCTCACTCGCCGTGATCGAAAAGCGCTGAGTCATTTCCAGATGCAAGATTGCCGCTTTGGTTTGATCGAGATTTTCGACCGACTCGAACGACTCCATACCAGTTGTGCAATCGCGAACCAAAATCACTTTGTATCCACGATTATGCATATGCGTCGTGCCGTAATCATTCAGCAGGATGCAATGGTTTGTATTAAACCCGACATAGAAAAGAAAGAGGATCCCCTTTTCTTTGCAATAGCGATGCAGCTCCTCGCCATTCGCGACAACAGCCTCTCCCTCTCTAGGCTCAACTAGCGGGTGAAAACAACGTTCCTTTCGCCGCTCCTCCAGCCAAGCCTGACGCGGCTCGAACGGACAATCGTATTTCTCAAAACCGACCTTGCCTTCGACAAAATCTTTCGGCGGCCAACCCTTATCGCGAACGGGCCACTCTAACTCATCATCCCCCACCATCTTCACCCATTGAGAATGCTCGACGGCAACCTGCGCCCCCGGCGCATGGATAATGTCCAAACCTGCCGCGCGACACCTATCCAGCAACGGCGCGATTTTGCTTTCCGTAATGAGATTTATTCGCTCCTGCGTCTCCTTCAAATAATGGAAAGCCCAAGTATCCAACGCAACAATGGTCGCTTGCTCCAACGGAATCTCCCAATCGAGCGTATCGTAGGCCGTATTCGCCTCGCTCCACTCGACACCAGGATCAACATGCCAACGATAGTAGCGGGGACTTATTTTTAGAACACTCATAAGACGACTGTTCCAAACAGATAGAGCCTGTTCGAAACACGCAATCTCGATCCGCCCAAATATTTGCCCACGAATGGCACGGATTCTCACGGATCATGATTAAAATCTTCCGATTTGAGAAATTCGACTCATCCGTGGAGATCCGTGCAATCCGTGGGCGAAAATCAAATACCCTACCTGCGTTATTCTGGATAATCTGCGGGCCCAAATTTATTCCCCTCGCCTCGCCCGATGCCACTCCAACGGATCGAGCTGATAATAGTCCTTTAACTCTTGATACAGGACCGGATGCTTCTTGTTCATCTGTCGCGGTTTCTCGAAAAACGATTCCGTTGCGACCGCGAAAAATTCCGCGATATTGGTCGCTCCGTAATGATCCATGACCGACTTCTTCCGTCGCTCCGCGCGATCGACCAATTTCACGTATCCGTTCCCCAATACTTCGCCCCAGGTATGATACGCCTGCGGCTCCGCCAAAAACGGAACGCCATCCGCGCGCCCATCCTCCTGGTCCAACTGATGCGCAAATTCATGAAATGCCACATTGCGTCCATCGTAGATATTGCGAGCGCCTCGAGCCACGGAATCCCAAGCCAAGATAACCGTTCCATTGCTCCAAGACTCCCCGAGCCGGTGGACGAATTCTTTCCTTATCACTCCATCCTCATTCATCCGTTCCTGCACAGAACTAAATGTGCTCGGGTACAGCAGAACCGATTTCAAATTCGGATACGGCTCGCCGGGATGATTGGAAATGAGCATGCAGGCCTGACCCGAAACGGTCAGAATCATCTCGTTGGTCAGCTCCAACCCACCACAACCTTCAAAGTATGTCGTTGCGACAAAACGAGCGATCTTCTCGTGTACCTTGATCTTCAATTCGTCCGGAAATCGCGAATACAAAGGCAAGTGATCTACTAAATACTCCACCCACTCTTCCTTGAAGACGACTTCCTTGTGCAGATTCCCCGCAAACCATTCCTTCAGTTTCTCCCAGATTCCTTCCATCACTCGAACTTAGATAGACTATCGAAGTCCGGTCAAGCAGTACTCAGGACCACTTCGCGATTTCATCGTAGGGTCGGCGCTTGCGCTTGACCTATTGAAAAGGCTCCTTCTGCACGGACTATTGCCCTCTCCCCAAATAGATGGCTTGATAACCGCGCTATTGTTGCCAGAATCAAACGCAAAATCCAAACTGCAAAGGTAGTGTTAATTCAATCCAACCCATGACCGCTCGGAGATCGGTCGCTACCATGATTACTCGCCGAAAACCCATCCACCCCACAGCCGCCGCCTCTTTTCGGGCCACGCTCAACTCCGCGTGCTCAGTCTGGGCATCCGTTGCGACAATCGCCCTAATGTCAGTCTTCATTGCTGTACCGATCAGCACGCTACACGCAGACGAAAAAGCGCCGGAATCAAAAAAGAATCTTCGGAGCCCAAGCATCAGAACCGCCCCGGAACTTCCGGCGAAGGATAATAAGCGTATGCTCAAAATCATGAATTTGATGAAGCGAGATAAAGAAGCCGCCCTGGAGTTTCTTCTTTCTTCCTTGAAGGGCAACGACAGCGCCGCCTTCTATTTAATGGCTGGCTCTCTGCTTGCAGAGAGAGGGGATACAATTGAAGCCTTGGCGCATTTCTACGTAGCAATAGACAAATTTCCAAACTTCTTAGTAGC
>JAJFLS010000619.1 GCA_021772595.1 Opitutales bacterium | reverse complement strand
CCGTCAGTTCCGCGAGATTCCAGGGATACTGGAAGGGACCGGCAAACCTGATCCGGCTCGATGTGTCGAGATTTCGACTACTGGATCTCTCAAGCAAATGATTCTTCCAGGGGCTATGGCGATCGCGGTTCCCATTCTGGTTGGAAAACTGATGGGCGCCGAAACGCTTGGCGGATTGCTGGCCGGCGCTCTGGTCACCGGGGTTATGATGGCGATCTTTATGGCGAACGCAGGCGGCGTGTGGGATAACGCCAAGAAGTACATCGAAGAAGGTCACGAAGGCGGTAAAGGCTCGGATGCGCACAAGGCCGCGATCGTGGGCGACACGGTCGGCGATCCCTTCAAAGACACCTCAGGCCCTTCACTCAATATTCTCATTAAGCTGATGACGGTCGTGGGATTGGTCTTTCTGCCTTGGTTTGTGGGTTGAAGGTTTAACTCTTTTCAGGTAGGGAGGGTTGGCTCAGTCCTCCGTCTGCAGATGTGCTATCGGAGGACCGAGCCGGTCCTCCCTACCTCTTTACGGTGTAGTAGCCTGCTTGAAGGCGATTCAAATGACGGTAATCGTCTGAAAACCAAGCTGCGCTGCGTCGTAGCTACGTCGAGACTTCGGCGTGGGGCAAGTGGATCAACATATCTCTTAATCGAATCTGGAGTTGCCTGACGTCGAGTCGCTTGGGTAGCATTTCGTCTTTTAGAAATAGTGAGCAAAACAAAACGATGTGCATGGTGTGGAAGCGATCCGTTGTATGTTGATTATCACGACAACGAATGGGGCGTCCCCGAGTACGATAGCCAGAAGTTGTTCGGAAAGTTGATTCTTGATGGCGCGCAAGCGGGTCTGTCGTGGATAACGATCCTACGGAAGCGAGAAGGGTATTTGAAGGCATTCGATGGATTCGATCCTGATCGGATGGCGCGCTACACGGACAAGAAACTTGAGAAGCTGATGCTCGATCCAGGGATCGTTAGAAATCGGCTTAAAATTGCGAGCGCTCGGAGAAACGCCCATGCGTATTTACGCTTGCGTGATAGCGGGATCGATTTTTCGGAATACCTATGGGAGTTCGTTGGCGGGCAGCCTATACAAAACGCGTGTAAATCTATGGACGATATTCCGGCAACCTCGCCAGAAGCCGAAGCGATGAGCAAGTCGTTAAAGAAAGAGGGATTCAATTTCGTGGGGCCGACCATCGTCTACGCGTTCATGCAAGCGGTCGGGATGGTGAACGATCATATGGTGTCGTGCTTTAGGTATGAGGATTGTCGCGACTAAAGGCGCTACAAATTTTGACGAGCGTTTTTCTTTTCAAGGTCTAGCAAGTATCGCTTTCGCCAAAGGCCGCCACCGTAGCCGGTGAGCGATCCGTTTTTTCCGATAACTCGATGACAAGGGATGATGATTGATATCCGATTGTCTCCATTGGCTGTGGCCACTGCTCGGACGGCCTTCGGCTTACCGATTGATACGGCTTGCTCTTGGTAAGAACGCGTTTCCGAGTAAGGAATTTTCACAAGGGCGTTCCATACGTCTTGCTGGAATTGGGTGGCGGTAAGCTGGAGCGGAAGATCAAATTCTCTAAGCTCTCCTGAAAAATAAGCCTTCAACTGTCGATTCAGCTCTACGAAATGTGGGTGATCTCCGGGTACGATTTTCGCCTTGAACGCCTTTTTGATTCTTGAGAGTTGCGTTTCTAGCATACGTCGATCCGAAAATTCGAGTAGACAAATTCCTTCTTCCACGGCTCCGGCGAACATGGGCCCTAATGGCGTCAGTATCCGTGTAATGGATATTATTCGATTCTTGCGACTTTCGGATGGAGCGAATCCAGTGGTCTTTTTGAACGCATCCCCAAAACCGCTCAAAGAATCGAATCCACTATCGAGGGCGGTGTTCATTATAGTTTCGTCGTGTTTGATCTGGCCAAACGCCTTGCTGATTCGGAGCGATCTCATATATGAGTGGAATGTCATACCGTGATGTTTTTTGAACCACCGACGAGCGCGGGCCGGGTCGATTCCTTTTTCGAGTATCTCGAAGTCGGCGAGTTTCGCATCGGGGCGATTTTGGATTTCCGCGAAAAGCGGTTTCAACCACTCCGGTGTCGCGCCGTAGGGAGTCATCGGTTGGCAGATTTTGCAGGGCCGATATCCGTGATTCAAAGCGTCTTTGGTCGTCTTGTAGAAGATTACATTTTCTCGTTTCGGTTTTTTGGCTGTGCAAGTGGGTCTGCAGAATATCCCGGTCGATCTGACTCCAAAGAAAAAGATGCCCTCGAAGGAGATATCTTTATCCATTAAAGCAGAGAATAGCGTATCTTCATCTGGGAGTGTTGTCGGTGCGTTGTACATATCAGATGGTCATTATAGCGGATTGCGAGCGATTGGCGCAACCGAAGTTTCGACATTCAATTTCGCAATACGGCTGTGATGGTTTTAGCTATGCTCGCTCACAGCGTGGTTTCATTTGATCCGTTGGTCAGGTTCATGAAATTGAGTTTCCGTTTGCGATTGAAGTGATGGCTGAGAATTATGGGAATGATGTCCGAATTCGATTCTCAGTCCCACTCCGATCCAGAAGAGGAATTCGCTGGGCTCGCGATTATCGGGAGCTACGACACTGCTCGATTGGCTCACGAGGCGGGCTTGGCGGTGCTCGCGAGCGGACATCATTATTGGGTGCATTCGGTCGAGGGACGCTTCGTATTGGCGGTTCCTCGAGAATACGCGACGCTTCTGAAGCGAGAGGTTGAAATCGCAGAGCTGCGAAACCGGTTTTGGCCGCCTGCTTCGCTGGATCTGCCGGCACGCTCGACGAGCAAGATTCCGACGGTTATGGCGATCGGCATTTTGATGCTCGTGTTCTATGCCCAAAACGCTTTCGAATTCATGAAGGACCTTGGCGTGAATAGCAGCGAGGGCGTTCTCGTTCGCGGAGAGTGGGGACGGCTATTAACAGCAGTCACGCTTCATGCGGATATCAGTCACATATCGGGGAATATTTTAGGGATCTCTATCTTCGCGTATTTGTGTTGTCGGTACATGGGGAATGGATTGGCCTGGCTTTTGATTTTGCTTACGGCGGGGCTGTCGAATCTGACTAACGACCTTCTCCATGCGGGAGAAGTTTATTTCTCGCTAGGCGCGTCCACAGCGGTATTCGCTGCGCTAGGACTTCTAACGGGATTTCCGATTGGGGCGTATTTTCGGACGAAGGAGCCGATCATGAATCGCGATTGGCTGATCCCGTTTTTCGGTGGATGCATTTTGTTCGCTTGGATGGGCGGAGGCGAATTTCCGACCGATGTCGCGGGGCATTTCTGGTCTTTTCTTTACGGACTTGGGGTGGCTGCGGTAGTGGCGTGGAGTTCGATCCATACGAAACTCACGGTAGGTTTCCAAAGAGCGCTGTTAGCGGCGACCGTGCTTCTTTTGGTCGTTAGCTGGAGTGCGGTATTGAGTATTTAGTAGAGGTTCTTTTAATACAGTTAGTTTGAATTTTTGATGCCTCAACGTTAACTCCAATCTAAACCGGCTAATCATGAATATACGCAATCTTGTTCTTTTCGTACTGTCGGTTCTGTTCTTGGTTTTTTATCAGGCCTGCACTTCGCAAAAAGAAAAGCGCAAAACGGGTCCGGTTACTGATGAGACTGTAGCCGCTGCGGATCAGTTGCTCGGCCTGGAATTCAATGCGGAGGAACGAGCCTCAATGCTCGATGGCTTGAACGAGCAATTGGAAGCGTTTCGAACGCTACGCGAACACCGTTTGGACAATGCGATTCCACCGGCACTGATGTTCAATCCGATTCCGGTTGGTTTCGAGATGCCTCAAGTTGAATCGCCGAGCGATTGGGGATTGCCACGTGCGGTAGAGATGCCCGAGATCCGCGAAGAGCTCGCCTTCTATTCGGTCGCTCAATTGTCCCGGCTCATTCAGAGCAAACAAGTTACATCCGTCGAATTGACGGAGTTGTATTTGGACCGTCTCAAACGATTTGGCGACACTCTCCAATGCGTCGTCACCTTGACGGAAGAGCTGGCCATGGAGCAGGCCCGTCGCGCTGATCGGGAGATCGCGGAGGGGCGCATTCGCGGCCCGCTTCACGGAATACCGTTCGGAGTGAAGGACTTGCTTGCGGTTCCTGGGTATCCGACGACTTGGGGTGCGCAGCCCTATCGCGATCAGGTGATAAACCAGCAAGCCACCGTCGTCCGCAAGTTGGAAGAAGCGGGCGGGGTGTTGGTCGCCAAGCTTACCTTAGGAGCTCTCGCGATGGGAGATATCTGGTATGGCGGGAAAACGAAAAATCCCTGGGATTTGGAGCAAGGCTCAAGCGGTTCTTCGGCGGGTCCGTCTTCGGCTACCGCCGCGGGACTAGTCGCGTTTTCCATTGGCACGGAGACTCGGGGATCGATCGTGTCGCCATCGACTCGCTGCGGAAATACGGGTCTGCGCCCAACATACGGACGAGTGAGTCGCCACGGCGCCATGGCTTTGAGCTGGAGCATGGACAAGATCGGTCCGATCTGTCGCAACGCGATCGATTGCTCCTTGGTTTTCGAAGCAATCCGCGGAACGGATGGGCTCGACCAAACTCTAGTGGACGCGCCCTTTAATTATCAGTCCTCGATCGATCTTTCGAATCTGCGAATCGGGTATCTCAAATCGGCTTTCGAGACGGATTACGAAAACCGTGAGCGTGACGACGCGACCTTGCGAATGCTGGAATCGCTGGGAGCACATTTGATACCGGTTGAATTGCCAGAGAGCCCGCCAGTGAAATCTCTCGGTTTCATCCTAGCCGCAGAGGCGGCCGCAGCCTTCGAAGAACTTACCCTAACGGGCCGGGATGACCAGCTTGTCAATCAGGCGAAAAACGCATGGCCCAATATTTTTAGGAAAGCGCGTTTCATCTCCGCAGTTGAATACATTCAAGCTAACCGGCATCGCTATCAGCTTATCCAGCAAATGGACAAAGTAATGCGAAACGTTGACGTTCTGATAAGTCCAAGTTTTGGCGGCAGCCAGTTGGCGCTGACAAATCTGACTGGTCATCCGTGTGTCGTTTTGCCCAACGGATTCGACGAGACCGGTCATCCGTTTAGTATCACGATAGTGGGGAAACTGTTTGACGAAGCGACAATCCTCGCCGTAGCCAACGCTTATCAAGCGGCCACGGATTTCGAAGAGCAGCATCCAGGGTGGCTGCGTTGATTGTAGGAGCCTGCTTGCAGGCGATTTCCTTCGTAATAACCCGAGGGAAATAATCGCTTGCAAGCAGGCTCCTACAATCGGCGAACCGTCGCTAGCCGCCCCTACAACGACACGCCGCGTTTCCAGGGGATGAAGTCGTCTTGGCCGAGGCGCTGGGCGCAGGGATTCCGGAATTGTATTGGTCTATCAGTCGATCAGATCTTGTCGCTTCACAGTGAACTGGCGGCTCTCGAGCTGGAATCAGTTCCTAACAACTTAATGCTGCATTATCTCAATTGGCCTAGAGGCTATTCCATAAGTTGGAAAATTGCTTTCTGTCGATCAATGCTCTGGCGCCTTCGTTTGATTATTGATTTCTATGGGGGTCAGGCTTTCACTGATTTTCGAGGTCGTCCAACGGACGAACGTTTGTCCTTTTTCCGAAAGCGGGACTCGTGCCGTCGAATGGATATCATAATATTTGCCGTCATCTCTAATTTGTAGCGAATTATCTGGATACAAGAGATTCCAGTTTTGCAGATCTTCGCTAACCTCAAACATAACAGTTGAATTTCCGTTAGCCGCGAATCGATATGAAAGCCCGGCAACTATTCGACCGTTTACGACATCGATATTGAGATTAGGCAATCGGCTCGAAGTTAGGGGATCTAGGTCGAATAGGTATTCAATGAAATTGGATATTCGGTCTCCATCGGGATCCGCGGATTCATCGAACAGCGAATCTCTAAGGACCGGGTTGCTGGCCAGAAATACGGCATCGTCCAGCCATTCCTCATAGCTTTGACTGGCTAAGGCGGAGAAGGAAAGGCGATCCAATCTAATAAACCGAATATAGTTGTCGCTGTTAGCCTCCCCATTTTTCGTAGACACAGTTAAATCTATTTTATACGGAGCATCGACGACTACGTCGTTGCGAATTTCCCATCGCTGCTTTTCCTCACTAGTGTACTCGAAGTTGTTATATACTGAGTACATTCCGGGGAAATCGAATTCGATTTCGATATGGCTAGATTCTCCAGGACCTATCTCTCCCGATCTGAGCGAGTTCGTTCCATCGATGGAAACGCTTTCGTCTACGTTCCACAACGCGTCGCCCCAAGTTCGAATTCTTAGGCCGGGATATTCGATAGCGGCTCCTAGATCATTGGCAATGCTGAGAATGGCGGGTTTACTTGTTATTGATTCAACCCCGGAAGAGATCAAGACAGTGTACTGGCCGAGGTCATCCAAGCTGACCTTTTCGATCTCGAACCTATTGGAAGTCGCCCCCAGTATATTCACGCTGTCGCGACGCCATTGGTAGCTTAGTTGGCCCTCTGAGAAGGCTTCAACGGAAAACGAGGCTCCACCATTCAAATAGGTCGCGAAGTGCTGAGGCTCTTCCGTAACCCTGAGATCATAGTCCCTCTTGACCCCGTCAAACCAGATGGAAAGTTCCGAAGTTAGCGATTTCTCGGCTTGGATTCTTAAAATGTTCGAGTTGCCATTTAGTTTAACCGTCTGCCATTCCTCCGTCAGATCGAGCAATTGACGATCGTCCCCATCACTTACCTCAACGATGGTTTCGTGGTCGAATCCGGAAAGCCGGACTGACAATTCGAAAGCGGGGTAGGGTTCTTGGGACGGGTCTGGCCCGCACAGCTTTACGTGGGCTTGGCTCCATCCGCTGAGAATCGTGGTAAAGGCCGAAGAATCCCCTTCCACAAACACCTCCGTATCGTAGGAAACTGGAGTGTAGGTGTCACAGAGATACAGGCCAACATCACCGATCACGTCTCCGATTTCTCTCGTGTCGACCTCCCTTACTACGAAGTTTTCGGACCGTCTGATCACGCCATTGGCATCGGTGATCTCGCAGTAGTAGGTCCCCGCGTGGCCAGGATTCCTAGAGATATCAGGATCGCTGAAAAATCGAGAGGGGCTGCTGGAGTTGCTTGAAGTTTCCTGGGTTAGTTGGCCATTTTTGTACCATTTTATGGATACTGGTAGAGCGCCAGCGAAGTAGACCGCCGTATTCATGCGATAGTCGGATGCGCCATTGGTGAAAGTAGGATCACCATTGATAATTAAGGGAGCACCGGAGATCCGTAGATCAGCGATGTAATTCGTTCTCGAGCTACTATCCCCTGGTCGAGAACCATAAGAAAGCCTAACTGTGTGGACACCGGCTGGCACATTGAGATACTCGTTTCGCAATTCGTACGGACCAATCCATTCGGCGGGGGATGTGAGGCTTCCGTCGACAAACGCGGTGACTCCGCTTCCATCGTAAGACACTACAGCGGGACCGAATACATCGAACTCTGTCCATGCCGATTCTTCGGGTTTGAGCGTGATTTTCAGTGAATTCGTCCTCACCTCCTGCGTGTTTTGCTCCCAATAAGAATCCCCTCCGAAGTTGAATACCCGATTGCGCGTGTCGATAATCTCCTCAACCGACGCCAGTTGAAATGATCCGCTGAAGGTCTGTCCGAATTCCGAAGTGGCCGACATATAGAATCTATCTGATGACTCAAAGGCATTGCCCGCGATATGCAGCGTGGGTGATGTATCTCCATTCAGGGCGACCCCGTTCTTGAACCACTGGTAGGCTACCGTTCCAGATCCCGAAACCTGCGCGTTGACGGATATCCCACCGGCGCCGACTAGGAAGCGCTCAGGCACCTCACTGATGACGGCAGGAGCTTCCGTGATTTCGATCTTATCGAGCCAGCCCTTCTCGTTGGGATGGGCACCAACGAACCTAAACGTAACGAAATGCTCGCCTGCTGGCACATGGATAACGCTTTTTTGCCATTCGCCGACTTCGTCGGTTTCCTTGAATATAGCCACGCGATCTGCGGTGGGAAATTCTCCAAGGCTAAATCGAGGATATTCGCCAACATGGGCTTCGAACCATGAATCTTCCGACGTTCTTTTCCAATACGCAGATAGATTCAAAGGCCCAGTGAAGTAAGCCCCAACAAACTCGCTGAATCCGCCATCGTCCCAATAAGTCGGCCCGTGAAATTCGTATCGTCGCGCAAATTCAAACGCATCCTCGCCATCAAAGCTCACCTCCCGCTGGGAATATTTCCAACCACGATCTTCTTGCCCGTTGATTTCCCAGGCAACATCGGAGAAATCCAAGGCATCGCCCGCATCGAAATGAACAACTACGGTCGCTTGCCCGCCTCGAAACGATCCGCGGTCGTTTTTGAACTCTAGGAAGTACACTCCTGAATCTTCGTAGGTTGCATTTACGATGCGGAGGTCCTGGTTGGTTTGCCCTTCCACCGGAAGGCCATCGCGGTACCACTGGAATTCCAACGGCAGGAATTCGGTCGCGATCCAGTAGTTATAATCGATGGTATCTCCTTCATGCACTTCAATCGTGTAGGGGTCTCGATGCCCTAGTACGGCTGCTGGAGATAGATCGCGGTCAACTACCTGAATCCCAATGTTTTGGCTGCGCTGGCTTGGGCCATAGGGGTTGACGATCTCCATTTCATAGGAACCGGCGTGCTCCATCCGAAGCGGATTAAAGCTAAGGACAGGTCCGTTTTCGCCGGGGAGTTCATACTGATTCCGATACCACTTGTATTGGATATTTGGACTGCCACCGTGGTCTAGCGTGATATCCAACCGTTCACCTTTGACACTTTTGATGTCCTTGGTCCATTCGTTGAAGTGAGCAGGCGTCTCGTTTTCATTGACCTCCAGTTTCGCCGAGCGACTTGTATCACTCCCGTGGGCGTTTGATACGACGAGATGGTACGATCCTTCGTCTCCTGTCGTGACATCGCGGAGAGACAGATCTCGCTGGGAGTTTGGAAAGCGAAGCTCTCCATCGCGGTACCAGTCGTAAGTAAGGTCTGACCCGCTGACAAAAGCATAGAGGCTAACATCATCGAAAGGCCTCGCTTCAATGTCGTCCGGGTGCTTGTAGATGAGAGGTGGCGCTTCGTCTTCGGGATGGACCGTGAGATGGTCGATTATTAGTCGTCCATTTTCCACATCCGATCGTCTCGTATCATTAAACTGCCATACGAGTTCATAGTCTTTGTCCTCATCCAACAAGGCGACACCTAGATGCCATTCACCCGGTGCGGCGTAGAGTCTCAAATTGCGACCATCGACTTGGCACACGGGTCGAGAAATGCCGTCAGGAGCCCCCTCAAGCTTCCATAGGAATCTCAGCAAACCAGGGCCCCTGACAATCGCTCGAAGGTTGTTGCTTCGACCTTCCGTTGGATAGACTCCCTCGATATGGTCCCCATCACGGCTATCCGGATCGAAGCCAAGAGACCATTGATCGTCGTATTCAGGCATCACGACGACGCTCGGGTCCACGTCTAGCCCTTCCGCTAGTGTCGGATCGTGAGTCAACACATTCAACTCGAACGTTACTGTGTCTTCGCCATCTTCATTCTGAGCCGTGACTGTATAGCTGCCTTCATCCGCTTCGGAAACTGAGTCGAGGATCAATGTCTCGGAAATTTCGCCTACCAATGGCGTATCGTTGAAGCGCCACTCTAAAGTAAGTGGCGTTTCGCTCGAAACCTCCACCGACATTTCCACGGAATCCCCGGCCGCCACGAACAGAGTTTGTTCCGAATGCCCTTCGATCACTGGTGGATGCGGAATGCTGTCCAAGGCCAGGCTCGAAGCCAGGCTAACGATCCCCCGGGATCGGGATGCTCCGGAAAGCTGAGATCGCTTTTTGGAGGTAAACACGAGGCGATCAACGTGCAATTGCATGTCATTGTCCGGCCTCAAGGCAATATTCAACGCCAATATTCCCGATACATAGGGTGCCGCCATGGAAGTTCCGCTGTTGACGGAATAGGCGTCTGCCGCATCCGCCCAGGTAGAGAGAATGCTGCTTCCTGGCAGCGGCTAGATCCGTTCTTCTAATGCCGTAGTTGGAAAACGGTGACAAATTTCCCGACTCGTCGGTGCTGGCGACAGTTATGACATTCGGCAGATCGCTGCTCGCGGGATGAAAGAAAGTTCGGTCAATATTCGAGCTTTCGTTGCCCGCGGCCGCAACGATGAAAACACCGCTGTCGCTTGCCCGTTCCATGGCCCGTTCCAATGACGAAGATTTTCCTTCGATACCCCAGCT
>JAJFLS010000618.1 GCA_021772595.1 Opitutales bacterium | reverse complement strand
GGGTGACGCATGGAAGATGGCTAATCGTATACAAGATCTGAATACTTCTGTCTATATGGCCTATCGCTTGACCTGGAATTCGTTCGGTCGGCAGAAAATCTTGCAAATCGACTTGGCCGATTGGAAGGCGAGCTAGCGCTTTTACGAAGAGAAGACTTTGTTCCAAGCAGCGTATCCACCTTTTAAGTTCAAGACGCGAGAGAATCCGGCTTTGGTGAGGTTTCGACAGGCGACCTTGCTAGAAACGCCCATGTAGCAGTAGCAAATGATGGGCGACATGCGTTTAGATGCATCGATCTCTTTGTGGATGTCGCGTTTGTCCCCAAGCAGGGCGCCGTCAATGTGGGAGAGCTCGTAGTCTTTCGGGCGTCGGACATCGATGACAAGCGTGTCCTCTTGGTCCATTAGGACCTTCGCGTCAAGCGCGGATATTTGCTTTATTCTATTCCAGAACATGGGGCATTTGGGCTGGGGGTAATCGGGGTGGATGCTTCACTGGGAAAACGTTAATTGGGGAGGTTTAAGATAGGGCAAGAGGACGCATTGGCGATAGGAAATTCAATTGTTCCGATTCGTAGGGTGATAGCAGGCGATGATGGTTTCTAATCATCAAACGGATAGAACCATTCGATCCTTCCGCATTTCGTGCACACATAGGTATCGGCGCTTTTATCCAAACAGTCGAGATTCAGAAAGGACATCCACGCGGTGTTTAGCAATGCGGTCCCGCCTTCAAAGTCCTTACCACCACAATGAGCGCATGTAAGTTCCTTTCCTGCTTTTTCGATTTTCATAACATAAAGCCTGGAGTGTTAAATCATCTCGAAACGACAAAAGCAACAAGACGATACGGACTGTCCAGATTGGGGAATGGAATTATCGCTTCGAGCGGTCGGCCTTTTCAATAACCACTTAAGCGATCGGGCAAGATAACGTTATTACGTTCAGCATAGTCATCCCACAGCTCGACCATTTCGGCGAGTTTTTCCGGATGGGATTCGGACAAATCATGAATCTGCGTTGGATCATCAGAGAGATTGTACAGCTGCCACTCATCAGTCTTCACAATCGGCACGATTCCATCGATAACATCATGATACGGTAGATATACTATCGTCCATTCGTCTTGTCGGATCGCCCGCTTGCCGAACAGTTCCCAGCCCATGTAGTCGTTGGGTCCCCTGACCACATCACCTTTCCCTGTAAGTATCGGAGCTAAGGAACGACCTTGCATCGCGACCACATCTCGACCCCGAAATTCGCCTTCTCCAGGATGGTCGATTCCTGCAAATTCAAGCAATGTCGGCATGAAGTCCTTTACCGTCGCGAAACCGTCAGCCTTCGTATTGCTCAGAATTCCTTTCGGAAAATGGAAGAACGCCGGCGCGCGAACTCCACCCTCTCCCGTGTACCCCTTGAACATCCTCAGAGGCGTGTTTCCCGCTTGCCCCCAATTGGGACCATACCAGACGTAGGAATCGGGAGCTCCGATATTCTCGAAGGAATTATTGCAGCATTCCTCGACCCAGGCCTCAAGGTCCGACCACCCCTGTTCGAGATTGTGGGCCTCCGGCCCATTGTCTGACTGAAATACAATCAAAGTATTATCGTATTCGCCAATCGATTTGAGATGATCGACCAGCTTGCCCACATAAACATCAATATCGTCCACCATAGCCGCATAGATTTCCATCAATTTGGATTGATAGCGTTGGTCCTCAACACTGAGTTCGTTCCACTCGTTCTCGCCTAGCATTCTTGGATATGACTCTAGATCCGAATCTACGAACCCTAGCTCCTTCAGGCGTCGCAATCGCTGCTCGAGCAAAACATCGTAACCAGCGTCATACTTTCCTCGATACTTGGCAATCGATTCTTCGGGCGCTTGCAAGGGCCAGTGCGGCGCGGAATACGCGAGATAACCAAAGAACGGTCTGCCATTTTCCTTCCCTTCGTCGATATAGTCGATCAATCGCTCCGTATAGAATCGGGTAGAATAAAAAATCTTAGGCAGAACCTCCAGCGCTTCTCCATCCTCTCTATATATCGCATTGTCAGGTCCGACGATTGGCAACATATTATCAAAATGCCCAGCGCCACCTTGCAACAAGGCAAACGACTTGTCGAATCCGCGGGCGGCGGGCTCGGTTTCTTCAGTCAACCCGAGGTGCCACTTACCCGTCATATACGTATTGTATCCAGATTCTTGAAACAGCTCTGGCAGTGCCGCCACCCGAAAGTTCAGGTATCCTTCATAGCCCGGTTGCCCCTCCTGGTTGGGAGCCATGTCTTCAGCCATGTTCCCCAGCCCGGCAATGTGATTGTCCGTACCCGACAATAACATCGATCTTGTAGGGGAGCATGTGGGCGCTACGTAAAAATTGGTCAACAAGACTCCACTATTGGCGAGTCGATCGAGATTAGGCGTTTCAATTTCGCTCCCGAACACGCCTAAGTCAGCATATCCCAAGTCATCAACCACAATCAAAAGCACATTAGGCCTTTTACTTCCTTCGGGTCGGGATCCATGCGATTCCGGCGATGGACTCACATCGCAACTAGAAACGACTAGAAAAACTGACAACAACGTAATTGACGACAGCCTACACATGATCGTGATTTTTTTAAGCGGGGATGAAACTAGGCTTACTTTACTTCGAGAGGGATCGAAAAGAAACACCTAGAAAGTTCAAAAACAAAACACGATTACTTTGGATATTCAAGTCTCGAAAAACCTTCTCAACGCACGGTTCAAGCCACATTGGTGATAGGAAATTCAATTGTTCCGATGTCAGGCCTTCTCGCTCACTCGTGAACGATCCGCGGGGTAGGGTTGATAGGGAATTCAATTGTGGCGGTTACAAAGGGACCGCCCATCCGCAGGATATCGGTTGATTCGCGGAATGAGCATACGCTTCCCAACCGGTTAGAATATTTCCGTTTTCAAATCATCGATGAGATAGATACTGGCGTTTACTTTGGTATCTGCTCCCGGATAATCCCCATCCCAGACGCCTGGCGCTCCCGGCTCGCCTTTATCGATCGTTAACTGTCGTACGTCCACGCGCCAGGGGCCGGTTCGAAAGACCAAGTGTTCGAAAGCTTCCGGATTATCTTCCAGGTCCGAAGCTGAGTGAATGACATTGCCATCGATTGAGACTGAGTACTCTTCCTCGTTGCAGTCGATCTCGAGTACAATGCTGTGCCAGCGCCCAAGTTCGATCGAAGTGCGTTCGACCTCTGTTCCGGCAACGTCGAAGCCGATTTGATTGGGAGACCACCATAGCCGTAAGGGACGAACACCACGTGCTGTTTGCGCTTCGAATTCCAGTCCGTTGAGTCCGTGTTGTTGTTGCATGACGCGAAAGGAAATTCGGACCCGTTTGCTTGATGGAATATGCCGATCCACTTTGGAATAATCATATGGTTCTTCATCCACGATTTTGAGAACTTGATTGCGAGCATTCCAGGGATCCTGCGTTAGAGAGGCTGGAGCCCATTGAGGGAGGTAGAGATTCCACATTTCCATATCGGCTAGCCTGTCGTAGGCTTCAAAATATTCGCTCAGATGATCCGAAACGGTTGCCGTGATGGGAGCGCGAACTTCTAGTGGGCGCAGTCAAAGAAATGCAGGGTGGCGCATCCGCATCTCTCGGATCGTACCACCGAACTGCAAATTTACCGTCCTATCTAAGAGGTCGTCTCTCTACAATCCAGCCGGTTGCAGTTCCAACTCGGCAACGCGAGCTCTCGATGGCGCTGTGGCGACGTAGAGACAGGCGTCAGCGACATCTTGTGGCTGTAGTGATTTAGCTAATACGTCGTCTGGCGTGGGGACGGGACGTTTAAGAACTAGTGGCGTGTCGCACAAACCTGGAAAAACGACAGTGGTTCGAATTCCGTATTTCTTTTGCTCTTGGAAAGTGCCGTGGGCCAGACCCGATAGGGCGTGTTTGGATGCTTGGTAGGAAACGCCTGATATATCGGGAGAATGGACACAGGCTGACGAAATATAGATGATCAAACCGTCGCTCTGCGATTGCATTGCGGGAAGGACTGCCTTGGTGCAATTGAATGCTCCTGTGATATTCGTCGCTAGCATCATGTCCCAAGTCTCGTGGCTAATCGTTTCCAAACTTCGTTCTGGTATATTCGTCCCAGTCGCGTAAACGAGCGTATCGATCCGCCCAAAGGCATGCAGGCTACGCTCGATCAGCTGATCCACCGCAGAAACCTCGCGAACCTCAGTCGGGCAGGTTAGGGCGCCGCAATCGAGTTCGTGGGCAAGCGATTCTAGTTCGACTTCCCGACGAGCCGCCAGTACCATCCGCGCTCCTGATCCCGCAAACGTTGTAGCGATTGCTCGTCCCATCCCGCTGCTCGCTCCCACAACAACAGCTACTCTACCGTTCATATCCAATTCCGACATATCGATTGAATTAGACTACAATCTTGTGATGCTAAAGAAAATACTCCGAATGCTTGACGGTTCTACAGCGGGTTCATCGGAGCGATTAGGCTCTAGCAGCAAGCTTTGCTGAAGAGTGTTTGCATTTCTTTTCCGTGTGATTGAGAATCCCGCTTAGCGTAAAATCTTATGAAAAACCTTTTGATAGTTTCCTTTGCGCTCGCTTTTATAACCGCCCCGATTGGGGCGAAGGGTAAAGAAGAGACCGCGATCTCCATTCTCGAAGCAATGCCCGACAAGCTCATCGTGCTGACATTCGATGACTCCGTGAAATCCCACTACACGGTCGCCCGTCCTATTCTCGAGAACTACGGTTTCGGAGCGACCTTCTTTATTACGGAAGGTTTCACTTTCCCGACAAACAAAGTTGACTACATGACCTGGAAAGAGATTGCTGCCTTGGATCGCGCTGGATTCGAGATCGGCAATCATACTCGCGACCACATGGGGGTGAATCCAAAAACGGTCGATCGACTGGAAGTTCAGCTCGCGGCCATTGATGCTCGCTGCGAAGAGCATGGGATCGCCAAGCCGATCTCATTCGCATGGCCAGGCAACGGCCTCGATATGGACGCCCTGGAAATTCTCCGGAATCACGGTTTGCGTTGGGCGCGGCGTGGCGGTTTTCCCGAATACCCGCGGGGTGGCGAACGCGGTTTTCCCTACGAACCGGGCTTGGACCACCCGCTGCTCATCCCCTCGGCTGGAATCCCTCGGCCCGATTACACCTTCGAGGAATTCGTCGAAACATTAGATGGGGCTCGCGATGGCAAGGCAGTCGTTCTCCAGTTTCACGGTGTGCCGGAAGGCGAACATCCCTGGGTGCATGTTTCACGGGCGACTTTCGAGCAGTTCATGGATTACCTGCATGAGCATGATTTCCAAGTGATCGCCCTGCGAGATTTGGCTCGGTATGCAGATTGGAATCTAGAGCCTAAGGACCCAATGGCGATTGTCGAATCGCGAAAGGCAAAACTGGCTGAAGCAGTCAAACCGTAATCGTATCCAAAAAATCGGGAATCCGGACATTCTTGAACCGCGAGCAGTAAGTTGAAAACGCTGTTGAGTATGGAGACTATCGAGTTCTCACGCGAGTCCCTAGCGTAGCTACGCCGTCCTGCCGTTGCGCATACGCGTCAACTTAAAGAATTCGGGAGAGGACTTGGCCGCAAAAAGGCGCAAGAGTCGCAAAAAAGAGAGAGTGAGGTTTATAGAGTCAGTTCAGAAATCATTAATTCCCCGACTGGTCGATGACAAAGCCCACAACCTTGACTACGTTAAAAAACGTCATCGCTTCGCTAGGATACCTCGGCGGGCCGAGGTAAATAAGGATGGCTCGTATCTCGCCAAAAAAAGTTCATTGCGGCTTCGAAGCCAATGAGATTGGTTTGACCTCCTGCGAATGAATCAAAGTTTTACCATCGTGGCCGTGTTGATGCTGGCTTTGGGGATTGGAGCGACGACGATAGTCTTCACCATCGTCAACGGCGTCTTGCTGCGACCCGTAGACCATCGCATAGTTGATAGAAAATTCAATTGTTCCGATTCAATTCGCGGGGCAACGTTCGGAAACAAATTTTATCTTAACATCATGCAATAATGAAGAAAACATCACTGTCTATCCTTTCACTGATTTTTCTCCTAGCAAATATCCATGCCAGAATTTGGACGAATCAATCAAACAGAAGCGTTGAAGGCGAAATTGTGGAAACCGACGAAAAGTTGGCAACGATTCAGCGAGCATCCGACTCCAGAAAAACTGCGATACCTACCTTGAGCCTTTCAGAGGGAAATCAATCCTCTAGCAAAGAGTCTGGGGAAAAGGATGAGGCAAAAGGTATTTCTGAAGAAACTCTAAAGATTGTCATTTTTTCAGTTCAATCAGCAGACTCGACTCTGATCATTTTTCCAAACAAGAAGACAATGATGATAGATAGCGCTACTGATGAAAAATTTGCATCAGTGGTTCTTCCATTCCTAAAACGGCACGGTATAACTCATTTGGACTATTATGCGGAAACCCATAGACATCGGGACCACATCGGAGGACGTGCCCTCCTGGAAAAAAATCGGATTCATCAATTCGAATACGATCCAGTGGACTGATAGGACATTTAAATATGAAGATAATATCGACGTTGAAGGAACGCATTTCTTCATCTACAATGCCCGAGATCCAGTCTTTCATAAAAACGCTGATGCTCCTGCCAATGAGAATAGTTTGGCAATTAGGATTGAATACAATGGATTCGTCTACACGGCAGGGGGTGACGAATACACTAGGTCGATGGACCGTTTTCTAAAGGACCATCCGAAACTCGTACCTGCGCACGTCCGCAACACGGCGCACCATTTGTGGGGACCCGTGAGTACGGATTTTCTCAAATCGACAAATGCCTACTTATATATACTCTCGACGCCGAAAAGCATAAGGGAAGAGAGCGAGGCGTTTATAGATGATTTTGTTCCAACGATGGAATGGCTGAATAGAAAAAAGAAGCGCTTTATGGAATACGCGATTACTGCTGAGGTTCGTAATGTCTACATCCACGCGGCAAATGACAAGGATTGGGGCTATGACTTCTATCCAGACCTAAAAAAAGGAGTAATCCCGGGTTTTCCATGAGACCTAGAGTCGTACGACCGTACAAGGCGATCGAGATCATGGCGAGCAACCAGCTGCGCTCCGTTGATTTTCATAACGCGACTCCGAAAAGATTTACTTTCAGTTACACTGCTCTAGGCATCGCCGATGCCGCCTTGACGTTGGTGCAGATGGTGCGGAAGAAGCGGAGCATAGAAATATAGGATGAAGTGTGAATGTTGAAGTGTATTCGGCGGTTCGTTAAAGTGGAACGGAGGTGGGGGTGTCTATCTTTTCTCCATACCTCCATGAACTCTGTGGTTGTAAATATCGTGATTTCGATCTTCACCATTGGGGTTTGGAAGGAATTTGAGGTGGGGCAAGATTGCTGAGGCTTGAAGCACTGAGCTACTGGTTACTCGGTAGTTTGATGGTTGTTATGGTTCTATGGGGTATCTCACGACGGTGACATCGTTTGATTGTGCGGGGCCGGGAGTGCTGCGTCCGAATTGTATCATTGAGTCTAGTACGGCTTTCATGTCGGCGACGCGTTCGGGTTGCTGGTCTGCGAGGTTCTCGGTTTCTCCGATATCATTTTCGAGATTGTACAACTGGATTGGCTCGTCTTCGCTGCCTTCGGCCCAGCCGCCTGAGCCGGGGCCGAGGATGAGTTTCCAGTTTTCAGAACGAATGCTCGGCAGGCCTTTGCTGGAGCAGCTGACCGCGTTTGTGCGGACCGGCTTGTCGTCTCCTTTCAGGAGGCCGTATAAGCTAAAACTGTCTTCTCCTGCGTTTTCGGGGATCTCTTTGTCCAATATGCCAGCGAGAGTCGCGAATACGTCGGCTTGGTGTATCAGTTGATCGCATACGCTGCTGGCTGCAACGACTTCTGGCCAACGAACGATGAAGGCTACGCGATGTCCGCCTTCCCAAACGTCTGATTTGTATCCGCGTAACGGACCGCTTGGGTAGTGCCCCATTTCTTCAAGATACTTGCCTCCGATGTAAGGAGCGCACCCATTATCGGAGGTAAATATGACGAGGGTGTTATCCGCTTCGCCGCTTTTATCAATCGCCTGTAGAAATTGACCGATTACAGCATCGGTTTCCATGACCAAATCCGCATAGGGATTCAAGCCGCTCTTTCCTTTCCAGGCTTCGTTTACTGCGATTGGCGTGTGCGGAGAAGTGAGCGGCATATGCAGCAAGTAGGGAGCTGATTTCTTGGATTCGTTTTGGATATAGGCGACGGCCCGTTTTCCCAATTCGGGCAGGATGGGTTCTAGGGTCCAATCGTCGATGGCAGGTCCTTGCACGCTGGCTTGGTTTTCCTCGAAGAGTTCGATGTTTGCGAACTCGCTCGGAATTCCCACGGTACGGTCTTTTTCAATGAAACAGTAAGGCGGCCAATTGGGGACGTCCGTTCCGAAATAGGTATCGAATCCATTGGTGGTCGGTCCGCCTCCAATGGGTTGGGAAAAGGCTTTCGCCCACGCTTTTCGATGCGCATCGGTGGCGGTGATATCCTTCTTGCCTCCGTATCCACCCGTTAGGAACAGTTCTTTTTCTCCTTCGGCGATTGGCCAGTTCCAGCCCAAATGCCACTTCCCGATGCAGGCTGTGTTGTATCCCGCTTGTTTGGCGAGGCTGGCAATAGTCAGACGATCGGGTGTGATTACAGGTGGTTCCCAGCGTCCGACGATTCCCCTTTGGAGGCGAGTCCGCCAGTGATAACGCCCGGTGAGAAGCGTGTATCGCGAAGGCGAGCAGACTCCGGAAGAGGAGTGGGCATCGGTGAAGCGCATCCCTTCGTGAGCGATGCGGTCGATGTTTGGGGTCGGGATCTTGCCGCGCTCCGGATTGTAGCATTGGACGTCGCCGTATCCGAGATCGTCGGCGTAGATGATGACGATGTTGGGCAGGGGCGAAGAGTGAAGGGTGAAAGGTGAAGAGTGAAATGCGAGGAAGGCGAAAAGAAGAGTGGGGAGTTTCATATTTGCTTGAGGTTTTGCCCGCAGATTACGCAAATGGACTCAGGTGATTGATGAGGGGTGGAAATGTTGAGGCTTGTTTTGGAGTCGGGCTTGTGGGGGATATATTCTTTGTGAACTTTTATCTGTGATGATCTGCTTAATCTGCGGGCGTAAATATTGTTTTGAGATTTCTATCTGCTTTGGATGGCTACGGCATCTTTGAATTGTTCGCGTCGTTGATTCATGGTTACGGAATTGGCGGCGGTTTTCGATCTTAATGAAGCGAGGATTTCGCTGTCTGCCATTTCCTCGATGAGATTGTTCATTTCTTTGGGGTCGGCGTCTAGATCGAATAGCATTTCGAATTCCGGGGCGCGGTCTTTGAAATCAACATCTATTTCAGCGTACTTGCCGACGCCATCATACATCCGGATGTATTTCCATTTTCCGAGGCGCATGCCTTCTTGGAATGGATTGTCCCGACCTGTATAGAGGCTCTCGAGGAATAGCTCGTCGCGCCACTCTGTAGACTCGTTGTGGACCAATGGACGAAGGCTGGCTCCTTCCATGAATTCGATGGGCTCGACATCTGCGTAGTCGAGAATCGTGCGCGTGATGTCCAAACTGGAAACGAGTTGGTCGAGTTCTCTTCCACGTTGATCTTCAGGTAGGCGTGAATCGAATACGAAGCAGGGGATCTTGGAGGCCAAGTCGTAGAGGAGTGATTTGCCGCCCATGCCGTAGTCGCCCATGAGCAGGCCGTGATCACTGCCGTAGATGATAACGGTGTTTTCCATTAAATCGCGCCGTTCGAGATCCGCGAGCAATTCTCCAATTACCTTATCGAGGCCGGAGATGGTTTGGTAGTAGCGGATGTGGTGTTCGGTATTTGTTTTGCGGGTATAGTTGTACTGGTAGGTTTGGGTTTTGCGGCCCTTTTCCTGGTCCATAATGAACTGGGGAATGAAGCGGTAGGGATCGGTGGCGGTTTCTGCTGGAATCTCTATGTCCAGATCTCGGTAGAGTCTGTCGTAAAACTCAGTCCCTTGTAGTTCTGAGTTTTCATTGGCGGGCCGCGTCATTTTTCTCCAGTCATCATAATCTTCATACATGCTGGTGGTTTGAGAGCCGTGCGGCACATTGAGGCTAACCGATAGGCAAAACGGTTTGTCTTTTGGGGTGTGGTCGAGGAAGTCGCCCATCGCTTCGCCCATGATCGATGTGATCACGGTGTTCTTTGCCTTGTGGTAGGGGCGGGTGCTGTTGGAACTGGAATTTTTAGGAAGAAATTTCGTCCATCCATCGTGACCCCACCAGTAGTCGAATTTGTCGGCTGCGTTTCCTTTGAAAGTATAGTATTCGACGCCGATTTTTCCGACGAAGCCGGTGAAGTAGCCGGATGCGCGCAGGAGGGACGGATAGGAGCGTTCCCATTGTTCTTCGGTGAGTTGGTAGGAGGAGGTGAAGCCGATGCCGTGAACGCGTTCGTGCATTCCGGTTAAGAGGGATACGCGACTGGGCGCGCATACGGGTTCGGCGGTGTAGGTATTGGTGAAGCGGACGGATTGTTCGAGCAGCTTGTCGAAGTTGGGAGTCTTGACGAAGGGATGCCCCATTGCGCCGAAGGTGTCGTCGCGCTGGTCGTCTGTTAGAAGGAAAATGATGTTTGGCTTCGACCCTTCGGCGTTGCTCAGGCCAGGTAAGCTCACCACAGGTGGGCGAGTGGATTCGGAAGATCCTTCTTTTGAGTCGGAAGAGCAGCCGATTAAGTTTAGGAGGAATAGGAGAGTGAGCGTTTGGTAGGTTATGCGCATTGGTAGGGAGATTGCTTCTTGAGGGTTATTTCTTCGCGTCTTAGCGGCTTCGCGGGAAATTTTCTAGTTGTGAATGGAGTTTCGCGCGAAGCCGCAAAGTCGCAAAGATTTTCTAATCACTGAGCTACGGTTTCTTGTTGGCTGCCTGGCGTGCGATGCGAGCAGCTTCGAATTCGTCGAGCGCGGCGTTGCCGGTTCGGGGGTGATCGCCGATGTCTTTGGGGTTGTCGCCTGCTTGGCGCTGTAGTGTACGAAGCTCGGATTTGAGTTTGACGAGCGTAGCGCTCCATTCGGGATTTGCGGCGAGATTGTTCGTTTCTTGGGGATCAGATTCGAGATCGTAGAGTTCCCATTCGTCGCGCGTGTCCCAGTAGATGAGTTTGTGATTTTGACTGCGCAGACCCCAGTGGCTTGGCGTGTCGAAATGGGAGTAGTAGTAGCGATAGTAGAATGACTGGCGCCAATCGCTTGCAGTTTTTCCGGTGAGAAGCGGCTTGAGGCTACGGCCTTGCATGTCCTCGGGAACGGGGTGACCTGCGAGATCGAGAATGGTTTCTGGGTAGTCGAGATTGAGGACGAGTTCGTCGCGAACGGAACCTGCCTGGATCTTGCCGGGCCAGCGAGCGATTAGGGGCACGCGCAGAGCTTCTTCGTAGATGATGCGCTTGTCGTAGAGGCCATGTTCTCCGAGGAAGAAGCCTTGGTCGGCCGTGTAGATGACGATGGTGTTTTCCGAGAGTCCGGATTTGTCGAGGTAGTCGAGGACTTTGCCGATGTTGTCGTCGACGCCTTTGACGCAGCGCAGGTAGCGCTTCATGTATTCTTGGTAGACGAGGCGGCGTTTGGCAGGGCTGTCGGGCATCGCCTTGATCTCTGGCGTGAACTGAGTGTGATTTGAGCGTCCGCCAATTTCCTGGGTGCTTTGATCGAGAGCGGGGGAGCGTCCTGAGCCGTGATCGAAGAGGGTGTCGGGTTCGGGGATTTCGACATCGGCGAGATAGTCGTCGTAGCGATGAGCGTGTTGCCAGAGGTCGTGCGGCGCTTTGTAGTGCAGCATGTAGAAAAAGGGTTGCTCGGGATCGCGGACGTCCTTGAACCAATCGAGTGCTTTTTTCGTGATAATGTCGGAACTGTGCCAGCCGGGGTTGGGCGTCTGCTTGCCTTGGCGCACGACGCCAGACGGATGTTCGTCACCCATCTCGATGAATGCGGTATCGTGGTACCTGCCTTGGCCAGGCAGGATTGACCAGTGATCGAAACCCACTGGATTGGTGTGTAGGTGATATTTCCCTACGAATCCCGTTTGGTAGCCGTGGGCTTGCATGTACTTGGGAAGCGTCGGCTGGCTTTGATCGAGTCCAGTGAACTTGTAGACGCCGTTGTTGTGAGAGTATTTGCCCGTCCAGATAACGGCTCGGCTGGGCGTGCAAATGGAATTGGTAACGAAGGCATTGGTGAAGCGCATGCCTTCGCGAGCGAGGCGGTCCAGGTTGGGCGTCGGGGCAACCTTGGCCAGCCGTCCACCGTAGGCGCTGATCGCGTGGGCGGCGTGATCATCCGACATGATGTAGAGGATGTTTGGGCGAGATTCGCCTGAGGCGAATAGCAGGCCATTTAAGATTGAAAATAGGAAAATTGAAAATGGGTATTTCACAATGAAATTTCTTGTAGGAGCGGCTTTACGCCGCGATGGAACGACTGGACTGGGATCGCGGCGTTCCATCCTTCGCCGAGGCTACGGAGGACTGTCGAAAGCCGATCCTACGGTTCATAGGTTTCATCGGCTGCGGCCGGTTCGCTTGCTTTTTTCTAGAATGGCCTTGAGCTCTTTGACGAGTTCAGGGCGCTTGTAGTAGAGGTTTGTTATCTCGCCGGGATCGGTATCCAGACTGTAGAGTTGGCCAGGAGCGTCGGGCGCGGAATCGGAAATCCGGAAAGGAGCGAGTCTCTCTTGTTCGTATCGGTTGCCCGCGGATCCCTGATGATCGAGGTATTTCCAGGGACCGCGTCGAATGGCTAGTCCGAGTCGGTTCGTTTGGTGCAGCGTATAAGGCCGGATTGCCTTGCCATCATCTTCGCCGAGAAGCGCGGGGAGAATATTGTAGCTGTCCTCGGCCGCATTGTCGGGAAGTTCGTATCCGGTTATGCTCGCGCAGGTTGCCATGACATCGGTTTGGCATATCGTTTGGTCGCTAATGCTACCGGGGGCGATCTTGCCAGGCCAACGGGCGATGAACGGGACGCGGTGGCCGCCTTCCCATTGATCGCGTTTCATGCCGCGCCAAGGGTGAGCCCCATCGTGTTCATAGTTTTTGCGCATGGCGATTACGCTGGGAACTTCCGGGCCATTGTCGCTCGCTAGAATAACTAAGGTGTTATTAGCGACTTCAAGTTGATCGAGTGTATTCAATAATTCTCCTACAACATAATCCAGTCCGTGAATGAAATCGCCGTGTGGCCCGGCGTCGGTCTTTCCTTTAAATCGGTTGGCTGGGAAGGAGGGGAGGTGGACTGCTTGGGTGGAATGGAAAAGAAAGAAGGGCTGGTCGCGCTTGGTC
>JAJFLS010000617.1 GCA_021772595.1 Opitutales bacterium | reverse complement strand
CTTCCAATGTAACTACAATCTCAATACTTTTCGAATCCCTAGAGTCAGCCGCCAGCAGCGTCAGCGAATATACGAACAAGCCAGAGCGAAAATCGCGACTTTTTCAACACCCTCCAAGCTTCGAGGTATTTACCCGGAGGGAGTAAATAACCATGCCTCACATTAACGCAGGTAAAACCAAACCTCAATACGATGTCATCATCGTTGGCTCCGGAGCCGCCGGTGGCCAAACCGCCTATACTCTGGCCATGGCAGGTGTGAAGTGGCAAGATGGGGTCAGTGGACAATAGTCAATTGGCCCTTACTCGGAAGTAGCCTCTAGAGAGAAGTCTAGACTGTACAGGGAACTGGGCTCTTCGCCTGTTTTCGGACCAGCAGCTATTGCATCGCTGTACCATTGGATGGCACTCCAGTTAAGGTTTACTTCGTACTAATTGCCTATCCTTAGAGGAGCTGTGTTCAACAATCCTATCAGCCCCCCCCGAATCATTCGCGAGCTCTCGAGTACCGAGTGCTAGGCACGACAGCAAAGCGTTTCGAGCGACGCTACACAAACAGACCTGACATCGGAACAATTTAATTTCCTATCAACTGCTGTGTGCGTTTGGACGTTATTGGACTTCCCGGATGCGGACACTGCGGAATTCGATCCGGACTTCCTTGCTTTGCAATCCGATATGACCGTCTTTGCGAAGTAGACCTGGATGAGACTCCTTCATCTCATCAGAAAAACTGGTCAGATCAACATCCTGAACAACTTGATTATTGATGCTTACATGACAGCGCGCTCCGACACAGCGCACATTCATACGATGCCATTCACCCGGTTTTTTAGCCGCATCGAGTGCTGGAGGGGCGACGGTATAAAGCGCACCCATATGGCGGTGTGGGGAAAGCTTCTCTTGAAGACCCGAGTCGGACATGTCGGCAATCTGAATTTCATTGCCCAGATAGGCGGGGCTCTTTTCAACAAGCGGAGTGCGGAAGAAAATACCGCTATTGCAACCCGCTTCGAATCGAAATTCTACTTCTAATTCAAAGTCGTCGAACACGTGCTCGTGTGCGATCCAGCTTGCGTTTCCCTGCTTCCGGCCGGTGCTAATCAGCAATCCGTTTACGACTTTCCAGTTGGTCGATGTACCATTGACCCCGTTCCAACCTGCCAGGTCCTTGCCGTTGAACAAGGAAATCCACGGACCCCGATCCTCAGCGACACTCAGGTTCAACACTGGCATTAGAGTCATGGCACCTACTGTTACGAAAACATCTTTCATGAAGCGGCGGCGGGAAATACCGAACCTTTTCAGTTTCTTATTTGAACTACCTTTCATCGAATGAATCCTGTTGATTTATAGAATACTAGCGGTTCAAGAATACCGGCGAGCACCATCCCCACTGATCGTTGCGCTGTTTAACTCGCATATAGTAGGTACTACCTTCACCTCCATCATCATCCCATTCACCGGACCATTTCCATTGGTCCGGCGCTGGTGCACGATTGAAGCGCCAAGCCGGCGAGGCGATGCCACTCGACAATCCCGAGCGAGCGCCATCCATTAGCGCTGCCAACGACCACTCGACCCGCTTGCCATTGAGGTTCGCCCACACCATTGCGTTACGCGGCATACACACTTCTAAGCAAACACCCTGCGACATGTTAGTTGAATTATTTGGATTGCCGCCAGTAACTGATTCAAACCGAACGAACTGATCTCCAGTCTCCAACACTTTGCTAGTGTAGTAATTTCCGGTGTCCTCAGCTTCCAAGGGCGATATCACTTCGCGACCACGGAAACGCGGTTCCACCGCATTGATTTCGCCGTCCGATATTCCCAGTTCAACCTCCCAGCTACAGGTTTTATGACGAGCGCCCCATCCCAGCTCCAAGTAAATTTTAGTATGAATCAAGTCGTCTTTCCTTCCGTCAGAGCGCTCGATCTCGTACTGTGAAAAACGCTTCACCAATTCGCCGTCCCGTAAGATGTCAACGCAGTCAATTGCACCGCCGGCTTGTAGAGCGAATTCGATGCGTCTCTTTTCGGTCGCGGCAATCTCCGATCCCATAGGCATACCATTCACCATAAACTGCAAATCCATCCGGTCACCAGTCAAAGCAAACATGCGGCGCTTCAATAGTGCGTCCCAGACATCCTCGCGATTACCTGACTCCGCCCAAAGCCCGGTCATTCCATGCCCGTAACTGCCGGGATGGGCGCTATGATGATCCGTGCCGCCTGAAAAGCCAAACACATGCCCCTGCTTCAATCCATAATGAATCGTACTTTGCCAATCGCTCGGTCCCATGGAATGCAGGAACGGTTTGATATTCTCCGACGATTCAGAACAACCGTGCATAGAAATCATCTCAACAAAGGGCGCAAACTCCGGACTAAAACTGCCCCAATCGATACCACGTGTACCTTTGAGATATCCAACGTGGTGCGGCTGAGCGATCGCATCCCTACCCTGCTCCCGCAACACGCGCAGTTGATTATGCAAATCGTCCAAATCTTTTGGGTACAATATCTCCCCCGCCAAATCCCGATAGAGCATATTGCGATCGCCACAAGCGCAGAAGTGAACTTCAAAGCCAGGAAATACGACGAAATTTCCCTCATCGTTAAACTGCTTCAACGTCTCCATCATCTTCGGCCAACCCGCCTTGAGCTTAGCGAAACCCTCCTTATGAAAATCAATGATGTATTGAATACGTTCGTTCGGCTCCGGCATATCCGGCCAATGAGCGTGACCGGTGACGCTCACAAAATCGAGCCTCTCTCGGGCGTTACTCAGGGCATTTTCCAACGATCCATGAGCATAGGAGATACCGCAATGATTGTGCATATCTCCAAAAAGAAGTTTTAAATCGGTATAGGAATTCATAGTAAGACGAAACGGGGATTACTCGGGCAAATCCTCACCCCGCGTCTCCGGCGCGAATCGAATAATGACCAGACCCAGTAGAAAAAATCCGCTCAGCCAAGCTGCCGTTTGATTGGTTGTAAACCCCATGGATTGCTGCATCCAAGCGGTCAAAAACAACACCGGGGCTGCAATGATACGGCCCAGGTTAAAACACAATCCACCTCCCGTCCCACGCAATCGCGATGGGAACAGCTCAGGAAAGTAGATAGCGTACCCCGAATGAATGCCACTGACCAGAAATCCGAACACCGGGAGCGTCCACCAGTAGAAAACGACACTCCTCTCGGTAAACAATCCAAACAGCAACGCGCTACTCGCAAATCCTCCCACAAAGAAAAATGAAAACGCGCCACGCCGACCTATCCGTTCACTGATGGGTCCAAAAGCGAGCATACCTAACAATCCACCTGTCATCACCAGAAAGTGCCCAGTCATTTCCTTCTTTTTAATCTGACTAAAATTTGCCTTAAGAACCGCTTGGTCACCCACAAGGGATCCTTCATTTTGCGCAACCACCTCCCGCTCCGCCGCGCCGCGCATCAGGTCACGTCCATAGATCTTAACACCCCAAAAAGTCGCTAAACCGATCGAAGCCAAAGCCACACCTACCAAGGTTTTTCGCCTTAGTTCACCTTTAAATAAATCTCCAATTCGCCCCGCACGCTTGGTTGGATCTTTCTTCGCGACCTCCTGCGCTCTTTTCCAACTCTCAGGTTCCTTCAATTTGGCACGTATCCAAATAGTCAATAAAGCTGGCAAAACGCCTATACCAAAAGCCAACCGCCAGTTTAGATCCGGTATCGCCTCGGTTTGAATCGCCGGATTTCCTACGATAAAGGCTCCCGCTGCGATTGCCAGATACGAACCCAGTGTGCTGGTCGCGTGAAAAATGCCCAACGAACGCACGCGGGCCCAGCGTGGAATCACCTCCGCAACCATGGCGCTGGCCACTGCCCATTCGCCACCCACACCCATCGCAACGAAAAACCGCAGCACAATCATCTGCCACGCGGCTTGCGAGAAAGCCGTCATACAGGTAAAAACTGAATACACCAAAATGGTTATGATCATTGTCCGCGCTCGGCCAATACGATCACTCAACATTCCGAAAAAAACACCCCCTACCGCACCGCCAATCAGGAACACTCCCAAGGCCAATTTCGCGACTGCGTCCCGCTTTTCCATTGGCACATTCTCCGGCAAAAGCGACGCCATCATTTCGTTCATGCTCGTGACGAATATCTGGCCTTCAAACGTATCGAAAATCCACCCCAACGACGCGATGAATAACACCAGCCATTGATAGCGCGTGACTCCCTTCCACCAGGGTGTCTTCACATCGCGATTCGCCTCGTTGCTCATAATTTGAATCCTTTCATAGAAACCACTTCCCCGAATTCGGTCGAACGATCCGCAGCCTCACTCAAAGCAATTGACCCAACCCGGTCGCTCCTTCCGCAATTGAAATGGCTCGCGCAAGCTTGTTCGCCAAAGCGCCCAAAACCAATCAGGCCGAACCGAATGGCTTCGATTATGGACATCGACTGGTTTATTTTCAATCCAGGGTGATCCTCCTACTTTCGGCGTGATAACGCGATCTTCGGCCCGTCTCGTATGACATTTGGGCCATGATCGTAGCCACAGCGTGGCGGTAGCCTGCCTCAAGAGGCGCATGAGGCTCGACATCACCACGCAGGGCCTGGAACCAGTTCTGAAAGTGATCAGGACGCTCAATAGATTCCACCTCATTCTTGCCGCGTATCGATCCGTCTCGATTGATTCCACCTTCTGCCGTGTAAATGCCGATACCGCGGCGGGCAAGTTCGAGGGTGCCTTTTTCCCCCATAATCCGAGTACGATTCCCACTGCCGTTTCCAAAATTTGTCGTGTAAGTAACCACGGTGTCTTCCGGATAACTCCAGATCGCATCTATCTGGTCAGGAGTTGTGAATTGGTAATCGTCCTTCCAAGTATAAGTACCTCCATGGCAATTACAGGTTTCTGGAACGTGAAGACCGGTCAAGTAGTGCACCAGGTCAATGAAATGCGCACCCCATTGCGGCACTGGGCCCTGGGAGAATTCGTAATGGCCATACCACCCGGTATACAACAACGGGTCGAAAGGTTTATCGGTTATTCCATTGGTAAACTCATCCCAATCGAGGTCCTCTTTTCTCACGGTAGGATCCAATCGCTTGTACCAATAAGGCTTGTCTGCCCCGTTACGCACCTGCTCGACCCGGGATAGATGCCCGAGGATCCCGGTTTCCAACAGCTTTTGACAACCCACGTTGGGGGCTTCCGTTCTATGTTGCGTTCCGATCTGGACAATGATCTTCGCTTCTTCAGCGGCATCTACGGCGCGCTTTAACGCATCGAGCTCGATACCAAGAGGCTTCTCGGCGTAACAGTGTTTTCCCGCCTTAGCCACTGCTTCAAGGTGGAGTGTGTGGACGTGATCAGGTGAGGCAATCATCACCGCATCCAGATCCTTCATCTCTAACATGTCGCGGTAGCTTGTGAATTTCTTTGGCGTATTCCCCGACCATTCCTTGACATGGGCGGCTGCCTTTTCCTGGGCTGGTCGGTAAGGATCGCAAACAGCGACGACTTCGAGATTTTCTGCCTGAGCGTGTTGCTTTACATATCGCTGATGAACGCCAAGTCCTCGTGAGCCACAACCTATCTGACCGATGCGTATACGATCGTTCGCGCCGATACTGCGCGTATAGGAAGCGGCCGATAATGAGTAGGGAATCACTCCCAACGCGGAGGCAGTTGCGGCCTGGCCGATAAATGCGCGACGAGAGATAGAATGGGGTTTTTCTTGTTTCATGGGGATATTATGAGTTCGAAGAGACGCTTTTAGACTTACGCTAAAAATCCGGCAGGTCTATTGGGGACGATCAGAACATTTATTTTCGCTTAACAAAGGCAGCGTTAACTCCTCTGAGATTTTATTGGGGACGGGGTTGTTGGGGTAGCCAAGCACTTCGGCCTACAAACAATACAATAAGCGTTTTCTGACATTTGCAAGATCGAGCTCCCGCAAATAGAGAATCCCCGGGGTAAGCCCATACGCATCAACTTAAGTCCTAAAACTGTTTTTATGGCCGCAATAAGGCGCAAAAAATCCTATTGAGTGGCCTTCGCTATAAATTCGGCGATAGAAAATCATCTTCTGAGCCTACAAATTAATTGAAAAGGTAATCCCGAGTTATAACGAGGGCTGCATAGCACCGGTTTTGCGCCTTTTTGCGGCCAATTTAGTTTCGTAATTTCTTAAGTTGACGCCAATGAGGCAAGCCCCGAGGTATTTAAAAATTCGCGACCGATCTCCGATCCGTCATTAAAAACAGGATACGATTTCCTTTTCTATTTCGTTCACCTTCACACGAGATCCAGAACATCGCGCATCCAGCCAGCAATTCCCGTGAGTCGTTTTCGGTCCCCGCCGGCAACTTCGGCAGTCGCCCAGCCTGAGAATGAAACGCGATTCAATTCTTCGCGAACGCTCACCCAATTGACCTCGCCGCCGTCAGTTCCAGTGGTAATGCCTTTGCGTTTCTGTTTGGCATCGCCGAATTCCCGGTGGCCACGATCTTTAATGTCGAGTTTGTATACGCGGCTGCCCAGCGCCTTTGCCCAGTGTTCAGCCGATTGCTCGGTCCAGGTAATCGTGTTTCCGATATCAAAATAGGAGCGCACGAATGGCGAATCAAAAGAATCGATGAACCGCGCCATTCCTTCACCCGTTTTTAGAAATGTCGCGCGAACGTTTTCCATGCATAGATAGATGCCCGATTTTTCAGCCATCGGTATCGCTTTCCGCACCAGTCCTTGCCAATGGCGGAAGTTTTCATCGTAAGATTTTTTCGAGTCTTCACTGGCCAGAACAAGAACCGAATCACCACCGAGTCGCTTCGCAAGGTTTACGGCACTTACGATATCCGGATTCGCCGAATTGATCACTCCATGCACCGGAAGTCCGGTCTCCTCAATAGCCTTCACAAATTCGTTCGCATCAGCCGGGTCGTCGGTTTTCAGCTCTACACCGTCAAAACCAATTTCTTTCAACATTCGAAACTTCTCAACAACACTCAAGTCAGGTTCGGCAATCATGTGATACTTTACTGCGATCTTGATCTTCCCTGAGAGTGGACCGGGCTTCGCTGCGAGATGTGAAAAAGGAATGGAGCCGAGCGCTGCCAAACCTGCTGAGGATTTCAAAAATTGCCGTCGATCAAATTGTTTCATAAAGCCGAGATTCAATCTACAGCGCAACAGTCGCTGATAAAATCAAAAAACGCGCGTCCTTCATCATTGTTCACGTTTTCCTATTACCGTAACCTAGGACTACGGTCTATCAGTTAGCGATGTCTCCGGTTCAACCCCTGGCAACATCGAAGCCCTTTAGAAAAACAAAAGGTCATTACTGCATTTTCATTGAGGTTTTAAGATCTGTAATAAATTGCCATTCAACGTCAATTACATGTAGCTTTCAGTAGATGAACGATAGTTCGGAACAGGGTAAATGCAGCAATTGCGGTCAAGTATTGACTGGCAACTACTGTTCCAACTGTGGGCAGCGCGATATCGACTTCAACCCTCAAAGCCGGTGCGGGAGAGTCGCGAAAGTGAGGCCAGGGTAAGAACAGGGTCAGCCCTTGTGCGCTGCATTGAGGGCCTATCCTATCGAATGGCTATATTGTTGCTTAGTAACTAGATTTCTTTTTCTATTTTGTATGTCCTCGCCCCGCCACGACAGGCCTATGAACAGACGATTTATTGGAATCGTCCTGCCATGCTTGATCCAACTAGCGCCCATTTGTACTGGGGGGCAGTTGCCGGATACATTAAGCGCGCTCCTCGAGAATCACTGCCTGGATTGTCATGACGATCTGGAGACGAAAGGAGATTTGGATCTCTTTTCATTGGAATGGAATCTCAAGGATCCCCACACTACCGATATATGGGTGAAGGTTCACGATCGGCTCGCCTCTGGCGAAATGCCGCCGAAAAAGAAAAGTAAATTAAGCCAAGGAGAACGCGTAGCGGTTGTGGCTGAGCTTGCGGGCAGAATCATCGAGGAGCAGGAAACGGTGGCATTGAAACAGGGCCGGTCAGTTTCGCGGCGACTAAACCGCTTCGAATACGAGAACATCCTTCGCGACCTCTTATTTGATCCGTACCTAAAAATCGCTGATCTGTTGCCGCTGGATGGCAAAGTCCATGGTTTCGCTAAAGTCGGCACTGCCCTCGATGTGTCCCACGTGCAGGTCGACGCCTACCTGGATGCCGCCGAGTTCGCCCTGCGAAGGGCAATCGATTTTCCAGCCGAGAAACCGGCTTCCACGATCCGCCGCTATCACGCTCGCGAGCAACAGGTAATGTGGAGGGGCACCGGAAATGCCGGGTGGGGCCGTCAGGCCCTTTCCCTGGATGGATTGCAGATCAACGACGAAGATTCGTTTACCAAGAACCGATTCGACCGCGCTAAAGAAGGTGAAGCCTATCCTGAATGGCCAGAGGATGCGTCCGTAGCCATTTTCAGAGGAGCCTACACTCCTTATTATTATGGCTTTAATAAATTTAAGACTCCTCTTCGCGGGAACTATCGTTTTCGTCTCAAGGCGCGATCTGTACTACGACAAACCGACTACGTCGATTGGGAAGGCGAAGAAGAACCGCGCTTTTATCCGAACCTGGTCCTGGATGCCAAACGGCGCTTTCCCACTCCTATTAATGACCGCATTTTTCCTGGGAAACGGAGTGAACCGGTTAAAGTTTATTCTTCTACTCTGGCCGAACCGAACATTCAAAGCACGCTGCCTATTGGAGTATTTGAAGCTCCTCCTGATGCGCCCCAGATCTTCAAGTTGGAGGCTTTTCTGGAAAAAGGCGCCATGGTCCAGCTCGATTGTATGCGCATCCCCAGCCCCATGCTTCCGGCGCTTCCTCACACGATCCAGAAGAGCGATCCGGACGGGTATCCCGGGGTCGCCTTTCACTGGCTGGAAGTCGAAGGTCCAATTATCGAAGAATGGCCGCCGACATCCTATCGCCAGCTCTTCGGCGAGCTCCCCTACGAAGAGAAGGAAGGTCGAATCGAGACTCTCTCAGCTCAACCTGAGAAAGAGGCTCACGACCTCTTGCAACGTTTTATGCAACGCGCTTACCGGCGACCGGTGGCACCGAAAGAATTCAATCGGTTTTACGCTTATGCGAAAAAGCTTTTGAGGAATGGTGATCGTTTCACGGATACAATGATTGCCACCTATTCGGCAGTGTTGGCATCGCCCGAATTTCTTTTCCAATGCTCTCAGCCGGGTGAGCTCGATGACTTCGCACTCGCTGAACGCCTAGCCGCATTCCTCGGTGAATCGATGCTCGACGAGCGACTCCGCGAGCTTGCCGAGAACAAAAAATTGCGAAACGCGGATACCCTTAGATCCGAAGTCGATCGCCTGCTGGACAAGCCTGAGTCGGAGCGCTTCGTGCAAAGATTCCTGGATTCATGGCTCAAGCTGGACGAGATCAACACCACCGACCCTGATCGGGAGCTCTATCCGGAATACGCCGGTGACTGGTGGCTCGTTGACTCGATCGTGGCTGAATCGCGCCTCTTTTTTACTGACCTCATCACACGCAATCAGCCCGCCCGGAACGTCGTCGACGCAGATTACACCTTTGTCGATGAACGCCTCGCGCGGCACTACGGCATCGCCGGCGTGTACGGCCCGTCGTTCCGGCAAATGCCGTTAGCCAAACAGAGTCCGCATGGAGGAATCCTCACCCAGGCCTCGGTGCTCAAAGTCACTGCGAATGGCACCGTGACTTCGCCAGTGCTGCGGGGTGTCTATGTGATGGAGAAACTCCTGGGCGATCCCCCGCCCCCACCGCCACCGTCCGTTCCTGCGGTTGAACCGGATATCCGGGGAGCCACTACGATTCGCGAGCTGTTGGCCAAGCACCGGGAGGATCCATCTTGCGCCACTTGTCACAAGAAGATCGATCCACCAGGCTTTGCCCTTGAGAGCTTTGACGTGATGGGCCGTTGGCGCGATAACTACCGCTCGCTCAACGAGGGTCATAAAAGGATCGAAGGCGTCGGCCGCAGTGGCAACGAATTCGTTCACTACCTGGCTAAAGAAATCGATGACTCTGGCAAGATGGCCGAGGGAGACAGGTTCAAGGACATCCTTGATTTCAAAAAATTACTGCTCCGAGACGAAGAGGCAATTGCCCGCAACCTAACTGAACAACTCCTCGTTTATGCGACCGGCGCACCCGTTCGCTTTGCCGACCGCGATGAAGTCGCCGCCATTCTCGAGAAGAGTCGCGCGTCGCAATTCGGCGTTCGTACACTCATTCACGAAATCGTACAGAGTCCGCTATTCAGGGAAAAGTGAACACCAATTATTGAATACAGATCACAAAATACCAATTACCGAATACCGATTACCTCCCCAAACACCGATGACCCCAAACCCCATCAACCGCCGAACCTTCCTCCGCGCCACTGGAGTCACCCTCTGCCTACCCCTGCTGGAGTCGTTTGGGGCGACTCGTTCGACGGCCGCCCCGAAGCGCATGATTGCCATCTGCCAGGACCTCGGTTTTATCCCCAAGCTCTTTTTTCCTGAGACGACCGGAAAGGAATACACACTCTCTCCCTACCTAGAGAAGATCGCTCCGCACCGGGATCAGTTTACTGTATTTAGCGGGCTCTCCCATCCGGGAGTCGATGGTGGGCACCGGGCTGACAAAGCCTTTCTGACCGCAGCGCCGCATCCAGGACGCGCCAGTTTCCACAACAGTATTTCCCTGGACCAGGTAATGGCCAATGAAGTCGGCCACCATACACGTTTCCGTTCGCTGTCCCTTTCCGTTAACGATGTCCGGAGCCTGTCCTACACGCAAGCCGGTGTCGAAATTCCTTCCATTCAAAACGCCTCGGAGCTTTACAAAAAAATGTTTCTGCAAGGCGATCGCAAAGCAATGGAAGCTCAACTGGCACGCTTACGACGAAAAGAAAGTATACTCGACGTCGTCCTCGGCCAAACATCGGATCTGACAAAGCGTGTCAGCTCCTCGGATCGCGAACGTATTGATCAATTCCATACAGCTGTTCGTAGCCTTGAAAAACGGCTGGCTGAACAGCAAGCGTGGGAAACCCGCCCCAGACCCACGGTGGATCAGGAAATGCCGAACTACCCGAGCGACAAAAAGCAGTTTTTCGAAATGGTCCGGATGATGTACGACATGTCGCGCCTCTCCCTCCAAACCGACTCCACTCGAGTGGTCACCCTTTTCTTGGGCGGCCAACGTACACCCGGAGTGATTTTTGAGGACGGCAGCTCCTATGGTGGCTACCACAACATTTCTCATCACGGCAAAGATGAGCTGAAGCTTGGACAGCTGTCGGAAATCGAGCAGGTGCAAATGGACATGCTCAACGAGCTCCTTGGGGATCTCCAGGATGTAGAGGAAACCGATGGCACGCTGCTCGATAACACCATGGTCCTTTACGGCAGCAACCTGGGCGATGCAAACAGCCACAACAATATCAACTTGCCTGTCATTCTCGCAGGGGGAGGTTTCCGTCACGGCCAACACCTGGCCTACAACCGCGATTTCAATACACCCCTTCCCAATCTTTACCTGAGCATGCTCCAGAACATGGGAGTCGAGACGAATCGCTTCGCCAGCAGCACCGGTACCTTAACAGGACTTCACGGCATCTGAACCCCCATTGAAATCAAGAAGAAGTAACAAAAATGCATAGAGCCCGGAAACGTATTCTTGTTCTCATTGGGTTCATCAATGCCTGCTCTCTGACGGCAGCGGATCGGCCGAATATCATCTTCGTTTTATGCGACGATCTGGGGCCGGGCGATATCGGCGTGCTTTGGCAGAACCAACGTGAAGGAAAACAGAAATTCTCGACGCCGAACCTGGATCAGTTTGCCAGAGAGGGCATGATTCTTTCCCGGCATTATAGCTCGGCTCCAGTATGCCGTACCTTCAAGGGCTTCCCTTTTGACCGGTCAGCATCAGGGGCATTCCGCGATACGAAACATCGCTTTCGATGCGGAATTGCCGAATACGCACACCCTGGGCTCCGTTTTGCAAACTGCAGGTTACGCTACGGCCGCGATTGGCAAGTGGGGAGTTCAGGGCGGGCCTTACAAGCTAGTGATCGAACCGGTGCGAGGCGACCGTTCTCCCGAGACCGAACCGTCCCATCCCCTGCTTCGAGGGTTTGATTATTTCTACGGCTATACCGCGCATAGTGATGCGCACTACCACTACCCCCAGGTTGGCAACCGTCCGCTCTACGATGGCTTTGTCGATGTGGCGGATCGCCTGGCGAAATGCTATTCAACCGATTTGTTTACGGCCCGCGCGAAGAAGTGGATTGTGGATCATCGTAAAACGAATTCGCGACAGCCGTTCTTTATATACCTGTGCTACACTGCGCCGCATTCAGGGTTACGCATCCCCACTGACTCTCACCTGACCGACGAGGGGAATTATCCCGAAGGCGGTGGTTTAAAAGGCGGCAAGCAGTGGAATGAAGATTCCAGTAATGGACAAATCAATACGGCAAAAGGAACGATCGACAGTGGGATGCATCCCGAGGTCGCCCACGCGACTGGAGATGACGGGCAGCCGTGGCCTGATCATGCCCGGCGCCATGCGACCATGGTTCGACGTATCGACGACGGTATGGCGGATCTGGTTCAATTGCTCAAGGATTTGGAAATAGATGATAATACCTTGATCGTGTTTACTTCCGACAACGGAACGCTCAGCGAGAGCGGATTGGATGACGTGGGCAAATACGAGCCCGATGGCCAACTCTATGATTTGGCCGTAGACCCTTCGGAGAAAAACAATTTGTGGGATACTAAACCCGAGATGGTCAAAACATTGTTTTCGATGCTCGAAGCGGAAAAGGCCAATACGAAATAGCAAAATGGGTAGGGCTGTTTGTCCCCAAGCAGCCGTGGAAGTAGCATTAACCGCTGCGGTTGCCTGGGACAGGCAACCCTACCTGACGACACTTTAAAAAACACCCCTCATTCCGAGAGGACACGTTAACGACTTGATACACTCGAGCAACGGGTGTAAGAAAACCCCTGAAACTAAAATAAATGCGCGAGGTGAATGAATCCCCGAAACAAGAAATCATTATGACCACTCAACTTACCCCTAAAAGCATTAACCGCCGATCCTTTCTCAAAACCAGCGCCGTCGCCGGAGCTGCCGCGACCATCTGGGCGCCCACTATTTTGCGGGGTCACAACCTGAACGAAAGACTCAACATTGCGATGATAGGCATTGGCAATCGCGGTCAACGTAACACCGGTTATTTCGAGAAGGAAAACATCGTCGCCCTATGCGATGTGAATGCGGAGAAGCTCGGAATAGCGGCGAAGTTTTTCCCAACAGCACGGAAGGCAACGGACTTCCGCAGATTGTTTGATCACGAGAAGGAATTTGATGCGGTTGTCGTATCCACTCCAGAGCATACGCACGCCTTTGCCACGTTGCCTGCGCTTCAATTGAGCAAGCATGTTTACTGTGAAAAGCCGCTGACCTATAACATCGAAGAGGCGCGCATCATTCGCATGGCGGCCCGCAACGCGAACGTTGTCACGCAGATGGGAACGCAAAATCACGCCAACGATAATTATCGACGCGTGGTCGAACTGATTCAGTCGGGCGCAATCGGCAAGGTTCGCGAAGCTCATGTCTGGAATTCGCGTGCCTGGGGCTGGCACGAAAGCGAGCAGGCGGCCCGCGATGCCAAGGATCGCTATATCGTGATTCGCCGGCCAAAGAAATCCCAGCCGATACCAAAGGGTTTGAACTGGGACTTATGGCAAGGACCGGCCCCGGACCGACCATTCCACAATGACTATTTCGAAGGTCCTCTATGGTACCGTTGGTGGGATTTTGGAAACGGCACCATGTCCGATCTGGGCAGCCATTTTATCGACCTGCCCTTCTGGGCCCTGAAACTCGAAGCGCCGCTGACGGTCGAAGCCAAGGGACCAAAACCTCAT
>JAJFLS010000616.1 GCA_021772595.1 Opitutales bacterium | reverse complement strand
TGACGCTTCGTGATGCACGGGTGCCGGATATTTCGGGCAAGGCGAAGGTGGTGATTGGAATGCGGCGGGCGGGTAAGACGAGTTTCTTGCATCAGCAGCGAGCTGATCGGATCGCATTGGGGCGTAAGCCCGAAAACCTGGTATATTTCAATTTCGAGGATGAGCGTCTGGCAGGTATGAATGCGGGGCAGCTCGGTCTGATCCCAGAGATTCACCTCCGACTGTTTCCCGAGCCTACCGATGAGCCGGTGACTTTCTTCCTCGACGAGATCCAAACCGTGCTGGGTTGGGAGACCTTCGTTAGGCGAATGTTAGACGAAGGCGGTCACGAACTGTTCCTTTCCGGTTCATCCGCAAAGCTCTTGAGTCGCGAGATTGCTACCTCTATGCGGGGGCGCGCTTGGGAGATTCAGATTCATCCGTTCAGTTTCCGCGAATGGTTGCGCCACCATGGACATGAGATTCCTGAATGCGCGTCCAAGCTGACTTCGCGTCGCGCGGCTTTGCTCGACCAACAGTTTGCTGCGTATTTGGAAATGGGCGGTTTTCCAGAGGCGCAAGGACTGGCATTGCGGGATAGGCGCCAGCTTTTGCAGGGCTATGTGGATGTGCTGCTGTTTCGCGATGTCATTGAGCGGCATGGAGTGAGTAATGTGACGGCCTTGCGCTGGATGGTGCGCCGCTTGCTCGGAAATCCGGGTGGTTTGTTCAGTGTGACCAAGTTTGAAGCTGATCTAAAGTCTCAGGGAATCCGAGTGGGTAGGGAGACGCTGTACGAGCTTCTCGACCACCTGGAGGATGCGTTTTTGCTGCAGACGATGCCTATTGCGAGCGATTCGGAGAAGCGTAGGCAAGTGAACCCGCGAAAGGTCTATCCTGTGGATCATGGGTTGACGCCCGTTTTCGATCGTAGCGAGAAATCGAATATGGGCCATTCCTTAGAGGTGGCGGTTCACAATGAATTGCTTCGTCGCGGAGCGGAGGTGGCCTACGTGAAGACTAAGAACGGATACGAAGTCGACTTTCTTAGTCGAGAAGCGGGCGGAGGGCAGGCGCTTATTCAGGTTTCTTTAAGTATCGATGATCCGGATACTCTTGCTCGGGAGGTGAGAGCGTTGCAGGAAGCTAAAGCGGAGCATCATGGTGGGCGCCTCTTGTTGTTGACAGCGGCTTCTCGTATGCCTTTTCCAGAAGTTCCCGATTCGATTGAAGTCTATCCTGCATGGCAATGGATGCTGGAAGATTATTAATTGCGGGAACCGAGCCTAAGAGGCGACATGATCACAGGAAAACAGTGAGTTTCGAGCAAAACGACACCAACATAACATGCCGAATTCAGCGACTTTATCCATTCAATAAGGATAATCGTTTGCGAAGGGGGGAGTGTAATTGTCGATAGATTAATCCTTTGAGCACACATTTGTCTGTTGATTGCCTGATGCGAAATTAGAGAGCATAAAGGACATTCATTTCCACATTCCGTGCGTCGCCTACTTATCCCAGTCAAAATAGCCCAAGCAGAATGAACCCCAAGTTTCGAGTGTTCGGAGCGTAGCAACCAATAAAACCAACCAATAAATCAAGATGATATCCAAATTAATTTTCTCCCTAATCGCAGTGAGCCTGCTGGGCGCTTGCGCAACCCTGCAAAGGCAGGTCGATCCAACGCTTGGCGAATGGCAGTACGTCATTGAAAACCTTCCCCGAGGAGAACCTGAAGGAACTTTTACCATCGCGAAGGATGGGGAGGGCTATGCTGGAACGCTTCTCAGAAAGGGTGGCGATATTGTTGCCCTCGATGATATCACGATCGAAAATAGCGTTCTCGAAAACAGTCGTTTTCAGGCGGAGGGAAATTCTGTAATGATGAGCGGTACCTTCGAAGGAGAATCCTTTGGGGGAACGCTTTCCGTCAGGGGCCGCAATTTTCCCATAACCGCTGTAAAGAAGTAGGGGGTGTATAAATAGCAGGGACAGGCTAAATATCTAAAATGGCCCTTGACTGAGCATTTCCATCGTATGAAGGCATAGCATGAGGCAGGCAGCTCCTCGATCAAACTGGCGATCCGCTTGAAGGCTATCAAGCGGCGGTTAAAGGCATTGATCTCGTAGAATATTCTGTTCAATTCGAGAAGCCTCTCGGTCGGTTGCAGTCGGAGGGTATCAAAATCGAGTTTTCCCGCTATAACGCCCAGCTGTATTTTATTCAGTAAAATAGTTATTCTCTTCGATAAATCCGCTTGGATCAGCTCTAATTCACTAATGCCCCTATACCAGATTTCTAAATTCCTTTTTGTAGTCTTCCTAGGCCAGATTTCGGCGATAGTTGCCACGCTTTCGGCTCAAGAACCGGTCGCTCCGAATGTGTTGTTCATTGCTATCGATGATTTGAATGACTGGGTGGGGATATTGGAAGGGCACCCTCAAGCGATTACTCCGAACATAGATCGATTGGCAGAGCGTGGGGTGCTGTTTACGAATGCACATTGTCAGGCCCCCATTTGCCAGCCTTCTCGGACCAGCCTATTAACGGGAACGTATCCGTTTTCCAATGGCGTTTATGACGTGGAGCAGAATATGCGGGATGCTCCCTTGGTGAAGGATGCCGTAACGATCCCGCAGTACTTTAGGAAGCATGGCTACCATACGCTAGCAGCCGGAAAAATTCACCATCGTGTAAATGAGGAAGAGGGGTCTTGGGACGAATTCGGGGGACGTAAGGGCTGGGACTGGATGCGGAGTATCGTCGGCCCGCAAGGTGTAAGTGGATTGCCGGATCCAAGTATTTTCGATTTTGGTCCAGTCCCAATCGAAACGGAGGATATGAATGATATGCGGACTACGGATTGGGCAATTCAGCAGCTGGAAAAGGAATTCGAAGAGCCTTTCTTCTTGGCTGTTGGTCTTTTGACTCCTCATTTGCCGTTGTTTACGCCTACAGAGTTTTACGAACAATATCCCCTTGAGCAAGTTGTGCTCCCTGAAACGAGGCCAGACGACCTTGAGGACTTGCCTCCTATGGGGAGGAAATTCACGCGCTACTTCGATTCGACCCCGATGAGTCATCATAATATAACGCGACATGGGCTCTGGCGCAAAGCAGTCGTTTCCTACTTAGCCACCGCGACATTCGTCGATCACTGTGTAGGTGAACTGTTGAACGCTCTCGATAGGAGCGAGCATGCGGATGACACTCTGATTGTTCTTTGGTCCGATCATGGATTTCACATTGGAGAGAAAATGCATTGGGAGAAGCGCTCGCTTTGGGAGGAGTCTACGCGCGTGCCGTTAATTATCTCCCGTCCTCAAAGTACGGTCTCGGCTTCACGAAGCTCTCGAACCGTAGGGCTTATCGATCTCTATCCGACTTTGATCGAATTGTGCGGACTTCCGAGCAAAGACGGCCTTGAAGGTCGCAGTCTCGTCCCTTTGCTGGACAATCCCAAACTGGAGTGGAATTACCCTGCGTTGACGACGCAAATGCCGGGCAATCACGCGGTGAGAACGGAAGATTGGCGCTATATCCGATATGCCAATGGCGATGAGGAACTCTATGATCATCGTATCGATAAGCATGAATTTAATAACTTAGCCAGCGATCCGCAGTATAGAGCTGTGATAGAGCGGATGGCCAAGCATCTTCCGACGCATCAAGTTCCCTCTGGTCCCCGGCTTCCTCGGCGCAAGTATACCCAAGCCTTCGACTGGACCCAACCGTAGACGAAGTTGCCTTATTGCTTTTTTGTCTAAATCAGATAAAGAGAATTTGTTTAACCGTTCTAGAATCGTTTGCCTATGAAAGCCCCATGCTCGAGTATTGATCTAAAGGTATTGGTCCGTTTAGGTCTGATTATCCGTAACAGATTAGCGAATACAATTTTTCAATATTTGCGATTGGCAGTGGCATCGCTTGTAGTTCTCTTGGTTTGGGCAGTTTCCTTTGGCGAAACAAAGCAGCTACCTATTGGGCTTGGTCATGATGTTGATCTGTACGGACCTGTGCTGCCGGCGATTGCTCAAACGGGTACGGGATCGGGCATGTCTGTCGATGTGAAAGGCGACTATGCCTATTTTGTCGGAGAAGGGGCGCTGACTATCGTCGATCTCAGTGACCCGGCTGAACCCGAGACAATTGGGAAGATGGAAGGTCTCGGAACGACGCGTCAAATTCATGTTCGAGAAGGTATCGCCTATATCGTGTCGCGGGGCGATGGTATGTTTATCGTGGATGTTTCCGATCCTAGGCGTCCTGCTTTGCTTTCTCGTTATGACAGCATTGAGTTCGCAACGGGTTTGGCTATCGGAGGCGATGTTGCGTTTCTGGCATGTCGATTGTACGGCGTTGAGCTGGTTGACATATCGGACCCGCGTAAGCCAACGCATATCAGTGTTTCTAGAACCGGAGTGTCGCAATCGGTAACGTACTCTGACGGATTTGTGTACGTTGGGGTTTGGGGAGAAATGATGGTGGTAGTTGTCGATGTCCGAGACCCTTGGAATCCAGTGATTACCGAGAAGCTCCGTTTGGATGGCTATGGAGACGGCGTGGCCGTGTATGATGGGCATCTTTATGCTGCTACTGGCCAGCATTCTAGAGCAAAGCCCGACGATAAACCTGGCGATCCGGGGTTCGGGACAGGTCATGGACTTGAAATATTTTCTTTGCTAGACGCGGCGCATCCTCGATTGGTTTCACGAACCAAATTCCCTCAGGAGGATCACACGGACAGTCACCTGTGGGCAGTCCGCGTAACGAATAATCATGCTTTTGTGGTGGATAACTATAATGGACTGTTTGTACTAGACGTATCCGATCCAGCAGCGCCGACTTTCGTTGGACAGCATCAACTGCCTTACAATGACGAACGCGAGGGGCCGCATGTCGTGACTGGTTTGTCTGTCGCGAAAGACCATATTCTTATCACCAGTGGATCTATCGAAGGTCGTGTCGTTTCAGCTCCTGGAATCGCTGCCGCGATTGGCGATAATGAGGGACGGCTACCGTCAGTGGGGCCTCGGCCAACGGATCGCGAGACCGATGGTTATCGGGCTTACTATATGGGTGGTCAGGTCTACAACCTAGCTTGTGAGAAGGATGTTGGTTATGTCGCAGCGGGACAGGGCGGCTTGCATGTTGTAAAAGTGTCGCCGAAATTCGAACGGCTTCGTCATTATCCAACCAAGGATCG
>JAJFLS010000615.1 GCA_021772595.1 Opitutales bacterium | reverse complement strand
CGTAACCTCGAGCGGCAACCAATTGCGCGAAGCCGTTTGCGAAGGATCCCCTTGATGGAAATTGTATGCCTTGAGCGGCGTTCCGTCCGGCTCGTAATTGGAACGACTCGAAAGCGGGAGGTGGCGAGTGATGTTAAGTCTGGCCGGGTGTTGGCCCGAAACCAGAGCCCCGCGGCTCGGACTACAGGTGGGAGATGCTACATATGCTCGCATGAACACCATGCCTCTCTCCGCTAAACCGTCAATCGCAGGAGTCTCCCATTCACCACCTTGATAGCCGACGTCGTGATATCCAAGATCGTCGACAAAGAATAGCAGTATATTCGGCTGGTCTTCGCTTGCCTGCAAACCAACGGGGCTAAACAAAAACGATGTGCCTAGTACAATTTTATTAATATACGTCATCATTTCAATCGGTATCCAATCTCGATAGGGAATTAAATAGGTTGCAAATCGTAGGGCCGGCGCTCTTGACTGGGCGTAACGTAGTGAAGACCGTTGCGCCGTGCCGCGAATGAGGATCTTCTTCAACCTTCGCGGCGTGTCGCAAGCGACAGTCCTACATCGGCAAACGCATAGACTCGACATTACTAATCACTCTTTATCAATCCTCCAGCGATCGCTTCGAATTCGAATCCCTCCACTCGATTTCCGGATTCCGAAAACCCCGGAGCATGGAGCAGCCCAACTGGGTTTCTCACTTCCCTAAAGTTTGGATACGTCTCGGTTTTCCTGATCGTGTTATTCTCAAATCTTATATCCGCCGCCCGAAACGCATGAACGATGTACCCGTCGAATGTCTCAAATAGATTATTCTCGATCAATATATTTTTGTGATAGGGCTCCTCGCTCTTCGTTTTGCTGCCGCGAGGCACCACCGTTAGAATATCAATAACGGAATCGCCCCATACACCGTATTTGCAGTTCTCGAAACGATTTTTTCGAATCGTAATGTCGCACACGGGTCCCGACTCGTACCAACCATCGACGCCTCCTCTAATCTGAATCGCCGAGCCGCTGGAATGGAAGACGTTGTCTTCGATCAAGACTTTCCCCTTAATTTTGAAAAGCGTGCCCCGCGCTCGGTTTTTCCCCACGTAACATCCGCGCATTACGACATTCGGCTGGGTGGTTTCGTTGTCCAAGACATCGCCCAGTCGCATCGATTGTGGCAGCGGTTCCTTAAAGGTCACGGTCATGAGTTTCGCGTCAATGGGCTCTACCTTTTCAACCACGCCCTCATGATATATGTTCATCGTTTCGCTATATGTGAGGCTCACCCGGTCGCCCGGTCGAAACCATTGCACTCCGACCTGCTGAAAATGAACTCTCTCTACCGTTACGCTCCGATCCGAGACTATTTCCCGAATCGGCGTATACGTGCCATGCACATTGATCGCGTCGTCGATGTGATTCGAAAACCGACAATCTTCATAGACGATATCGCCATAGCAATTTACGAAATGAGTCGCGTCTACTTGAGTCGAAACCATTCGGCTAGATCCTTCTCTCGGTATCACTTTAACGCCGCGCAACGAAATATTGCCCGACAGTTGCCCGATCACTCCCATCGAACCGGAATGATAGATCGCTATATTCTCCATCTCTATATCTTCAGAGGCATCGATGAAAATCGCGGAACAATAGCGCTCCACTTGCATAACGAGCATTCGGTTGCCGACAATCGGGTAAGGCTTCTTCACGCCATTCTTAGGAGAAAACCGCACGAGCCCAGGCTCCAGTTCCTCCGCCTTGCAACTGCCTCTCCCCAGCCAGTTGTCCGGAGCCTGGAATTCGCTTTCCTTGCGTTCGACGTTGTACTCCAGCAACACCTTCACTCCCACGTTATCGACTCCGCTGCCCGTATGGTAGAAGCAACCGTCCTCGACTCTATAAGAGAAACCCTCCAGGATCCGCAAATCCATGTATCGCCCGTCAGGATCCACTGCAACGACATCACCTTCGCTGTGAAACGGCACCTCCCAATCGATCGCGAGATTCTTAATAGCGATCGACCGCGACCCTCTAACGACAAAAGGCGACACCTTGCCGTGCATGATAAGCTCGGCGCCTTGGCCATCGATCTCGATGTTTTCCACTTCGCTCAAGTCGAAGACCTTCCAGTTCACGCCCGAATCATTATTAGAAACATAGAGGAACTCCTCCGAGGCGCCCTCAGGCCAAAAGTCGTACCGACCCGGCTCGAGAACGAGCTTCCCGCCGCCTTCGCGCTTCAGCCGATCGATCGCTTTCCGAATCAGCGGCGTCATGTTTTCGCCAGTATCCGGAATCAATCCGATCGCCTTGAGTTCGGATTTCTCGAACTCAAAAGCGAATACCGAAGTCGCCAGCGCGATCCCGAGCAGGAAAATCGCCATTATCAGGCCAATTTTTGTATTCATCCGCTAGTCTATTTACGATTCGGGCAGCCTCGATATTTTTGCAATTGCCGAAACGTGAGAACGTTGACCTCTCTTAGCAATCGCAATCACAAAACATGACACAAACTGTCCAAATCCGGCCAACCGGGACGACGCAATCGCTCCGCTACCGGCATTGGGTGTTATGCATCGTCCAGCGGAAGCTCCGCCCTTGCTCCTGGAATACGGAAAACCGCTAATTCTTTTTGTTGAAAACCCGGTGCCCGCGCGATTGGATGCTTGCTTTCCTTCCAGCGTATTCCAAGGTTTTGAATTCCATTTGAACGCAGGATCAACCTTAACCTCAAAGTAAAAGCATCATGAGTAAATTTGTACCCTTAATCTCCTCCAGCTTGGCCGGACCGCTTGGCATCATGCACTTGCCTCGCCTATGGCAGAAAGTATCTCTCAAGGCGACCGGACAGTTGCACGACGATTACCCGGATATCGGCGCTGGCTACGACGGCATGGTCCTAGGCGCCCTGGGAATCGAGGCGGACGCCTTCCGTTCCTTCGTCAGCGAGAACAAGCCGAGCTACATCGAGTGCGAAAACTGGGTCGCCCAAAACAGCGATCTCAGCGCAGCGGCGATCGCCACGCTCAACCGGCAGATCACCCAGTATCATCATGACGATGACACGCGAAAGGAAATTCTCGAAGCCGCGGGTCTCGATGATTCGGCCGCAATCGCCGATGCTCCGAACCTCAACAACCTGGACGACTGGACAGCCTTCCATAAGGAAATCCTCTCCGGCGTCGCGGTCTAGCAGGTTCCAATAATTCGTATCCAATTAATCCCGTAATCTGCGCAAGGAGACCGGGATTTTTTGTTGAATGTCATCGACCTCGCTGATGCGACTGTCGATAAGCGGCGTTCAACAAGCTGTCTTCGTGGCGACAGTCATAACCAGCCCGAGCTCAAAAAATTCTCCTCCCCTTAAACAACAATGAAAAATAAGAAAATCGGCTTTGTAGGATTAGGTCGGATGGGCGCCAACATGGCCCGCCGCCTAAAGGATTGTGGATACACGGTATCCGGCGTGTATGATATTAGCGACGAGGTTAAGGAATCGCTAGCCAGCGAGATCGGAGCCTCGGCCTGCGCGACCCTCGAGGATGTTACCGCTTGCTCGGATATCGTCTTTACGGTGGTCACCAACGACGCAGCGATGGAGTCCATTTTCTTCGGAGACGACAACCTGTTCACCGGGGCGAACGGCACGCTGTTCATCAACTGCGCGACCTTGTCGCCTGACACTCACCGGAAGCTAGAAGCCGAAGCCGCCAAGGTCGGAGCGGAATCGGTGGAGGCCTGCATGGCGTCCAGTATTCCCCAAGCCAGAAACGGCGAGCTGTACCTCATGATCGGAGGAAATGAGGACACGTTTAATTCAATTAAGCCGATGCTCGACGACATGAGCAAAGACCTGAGTTTCGTCGGCCTGGCCGGCAAGGCGGCCGAAGTGAAAGCGCTCGTCAACATGGTGATGAATATCAATACCGCAGCACTGGCGGAAGGTCTCGGTCTAGGCCAGGCTCTGGGGCTCGACCTGGAAATGCTCTGCAAAGTATTCAGCCAGACCGGCGCCAATTCTCGCGTTCTGGAAACGGACGCCGAAGATATGCTCGGGCGCGACCATGAATGCTATTTTTCGTCCGAGCACGCTGCGAAGGATTCCGGCATTGCCCTGGATCTGGGTGCGAAACATGGGCTCAGCCTGCCGCTCGCCGCGGCGACCTTGGCCCAATATAAACGGATGATCGATCTGGGACTGGGCGAATACGACAAGTCCGGCGTCGCGGAACTGACCTTTCCCGGAAGAAAAGGCGCATCTTGAGCATGACTTCTGAAATAAGAAACCCCCAAGGCGAAAAGATTGACTACG
>JAJFLS010000614.1 GCA_021772595.1 Opitutales bacterium | reverse complement strand
GCTTATCCCTAAGCAGCCGAGCATAAGCCTTCAACGCGGCTGCTTAAGGATAAGCAGCCCTACCAAAATACAGAAGTAGCAACACAAACGGAGGACAAGCTCGGTCCTCCAATATTTCGTACCCAAAATTCAGGTATACCTCACTCCAAACTCTTCAAATACGCGACCATGTTCGCAACGCTTTCAGCGCTCAGATCGAGACTCGCCGCCGATGGCATGAAAGAGTATTCAAGATGCTCGTTGCTCACGATCTGATCTTGATCGATCGCGATATCCGCGCCGCCAAATCCTTTCACTACCAGCGGATCGCCCGCCGAAACGATAAAGCCTTCAATTGTTTTCCTACCCTTCGTCTTGATGCGAACACCCTCGAAGCCATGAGAGATCTCACTCGAAGGATCGACGATCGCCTTGATCACCACATCCGCGGGATTGGCTTTCGCGAAAGCCGTCAGATCCGGTCCGAATTCAATGCCTTGCGCACCGAACTTGTGGCACATGTAGCACTGAGCGAGCGCACGGCTACCTCGCCTCGCGTCCGGCGTAAAGCTCAACGTCTCCTCGACCGTGACCTCATGTTCGGCTTTCGGAAAAACCGGGACGACAGAATCGACTAGCTTCACGCTCTCGAGCCCAAGTTTCGACATCAGTTTGTACGGTCTCCAATAGGAAAGGTCGCGGTTCTCGATAAACCAACGCGCTCGCGTGGTAACCGCCGCGCCTTCCGCGTTGAGGGCGATATCCAGCATCGCGTTCGCTCCCGCTTCGCTCTGCACGTAGGCGATGGCCGTAAGCATATCGACACGCGACTGTTCGTCCTTCGACGGGTCCATCGCATACGCCTTCATATCGTCCACGGCGGATTCGGGATGCAACCTCCACGCGATGTCCGCAAATTTTGGAGACCAGGACGCAGGGCTCTTCCCGCGCTTGTTTTTTAAATACGCGTAGGCTTTCGCCTCCTCAAGCGCTACCGATGTTCCAATGGCTTCCAAGTACCAGCGATCCTCTCCATCGTAGCCATCGACGATATCGAGAAGCGTTTCCTTCATCTCGCCAAAAGGCACGTCCCTCAAGGCCAGCGCCACTTCCCGGCGCACCGCCGAAGAGCGATCCCGCGCTAGAGTCGCCGCATGCGACATAAACCCGCTGCCAACCGCTCGCAGCGCCCGAAACGCGCAAATCCGCATTTGCGGATCGCTGTCCTTGAGACGTTTCTCAACCAGCGCGATACCCTCAGGACCCAGCTGGGCCAACAAGAACACTGCGCGCGCCTGAATGTAATCGTTTTTATCCCTGAGCAGTTTCGCGACTGCCGGAATCGCTGAAGCCCCCTTTTCCCTGAGACCGTAAAACGCTGCGCCACGCACGTTGTGGGCGGGACTCTTGAAGCCTTCGATCAAACCCTTCATGCTCGTATAATCGATTTCTGGAGTCTTCAACTTCTTTCCTTTCGGAGCGATCCGGTAGATGAAACCAGCCGCTTCCTTATCATAGGATCCGTGGCCGCCAACGCGTGTATCGAACCAGTCCGAAACGTAAATCGCGCCATCAGGCCCGACCGCCACATCCGACGGACGAAACTGGAAACGGGACTCCTTGTTCTGAGCATTGGTCTGAGAAAAATCCGCTCCGTAAAATTTGCCCGTAGTGTTCGAGCCGAAAAAATCGAATCGCTCCAACGCGAAGCCCGCCTTCATCGGAGTCGGCTTGTATCCGAAAACCACATTCCGCGTCGGTTCGCATGTAAGCAAGAGTCCCGTGTACTTCTTGCCCAACGCATCCCCTTCGTAATAAGTGATCCCCGTTGGCGCTCCGCCGCCATAGACGTCGCCCGCCGGAATTGTACCCGGATCTTCCTGACGCCATTCCGCGGTCGCCGTGTTTTGGTCAGGACGCTTTTCGGTACGCCACGAGCGCAGTCCATCGAACGACGAGAAACCGAGATTTCCGTACTCCATCAGCCAAGTCGTACGAGCTGCCGGCGGATCGTCGTTGTCGTTGTTAAATACGTCTCCAAAAGAAGTGACTGTCTGCTCGTAAGAATTACGAAAGTTATGCCCAATAACCGTCAGTCCAGTTCCGTCAGGATTCATGCGCATCGCGACCCCGCCGAGATACTGATGCCCGTCGCTGCTGGGCTTCGCCCGATCGATTCCGCCGTTGTAGGAAGTCCCCGTGAAAAGATGCAAATCCGGGCTATCTACATCGGCGTTGCCCGCATTCCCAGTATTGAAATAATACTGACCGTTCGGTCCAACCGTCGCCGCGTGGAGACTATGGTCGTGGTCTTTACCTTCGAAACCGGTCAAGAGAATCTCTTTCGTGTCCTCGTCATCGAAGCGGTCGTTGCGATTCACATCGGTGATCGCGATGAGGTGAGGCGGCTGCGAAATGATAACCTTATTGTCGATCACTGCGATTCCCAGCGGCGCCACCAGACTCGTGTCCTGCCAGAACACCTTGGAGCTGTCGGCCTTCCCGTCGCCATCGGTATCCTCAAGAATCATGATGCGATCGCCCAACGGGTGACCCTTGAACGTCTTCTGGCGAAACAGGCGATAGTTCACGCCTTCCGCGACCCACACGCGACCGCGATGGTCGATGTCCATATTGGTCGGATTGTAGAAAAGAGGTGTGCTTGCCCACAAGATGGCTTCGAGATCGTCCGGCAAGCTAAACGCCTCCGGTGCAACTCCTTCCGCTGCATGGATCGCGGAGGAAAGACTAGTCACGCCAAAAGCGGCAAGAGAGAATCGCAGGATACGAGATTTCATTCGTAAAGAGACAATCGGGAATCGAATCATAAAGCAGAGATTGTTAGGACAAGACGCCGAAAAAACAGCTTTCGGCAATATAGCTATTACTTATTCCAAAGATCCCGCATTTGGACAGCACAAACTTAATCGAGATGGGCGGCGGTATTCTCTAAGAAGGCGCCTAAAAAACACCGTAAAGGCTCGGGGCGGCGCCCAAGCACTACCTTGTTCTCAAGCTTCGCTCGAGTATTGGGTAGGGTCCGGGCGCCGTCCCGGACAATAAGTGCGTCGGTCCAAACTGTAGCTGCGATCGCGGTCCCAAGCGCCAAATACCCAGCGATCAGCGATATCGGCTAAAGGCTTCGCTCAATGAAACGGTCGCGCTCTTTGGCATAGTTGCAACGGCAGGCCGAACGGGTCGCGTAGCATGATCAAGCGGGTGCCTTCCTCAGGGTTCACTTCTTCGACGAAGCGGGCGCCGGCGTCGAGCAGGCGTTTCATGACCGCTCCCACGTTGTCGACGGCGAACGCCATGTGGTACTCCAATTGATGCTGCGATTCGTAGTCCGGAATTCGCGCCGACGGATTCGAATAGATATCCCAAACGACCCGACCCGTCGCGTCCGCGAGAAATCGAGTGAAAGGCGCCTCCGCCAAGGCCATCTCAATCGTCATGCCACAGTGCTCGACATACCAATCGGCTACGGCCACCGAGTCTTTCACATTGATCGCGTAATGTTCGAATTTCATAAGGAAGGGCTACTATGGGGTTAGGGATTAAAGAGAATAATAGAATCGTTGCCGCCTTCCGAGCAAGCAGCGAGACATTTTCCAAGGTAGGTACCGACTGCCAGGCAGTCCGCTTCGGTTGAGGATTTGGCAATGCGGACCGCCTGGCAGTCGGTCCCTACCCCTACTCGTGCTCAGTTCCTTCGGGTTCTCTTTCTTCTTCCGTTAGCTGAAGGCTGCTGAGATAGGAGACCAAGTCGCGGACTTCGCTTGGCTTTAGAAGCAATCCCATCGGAGGCATACCGGAGATCGGGGGCTGCTTGGAGGCGATGTCGGCGGCGGGAAACAGCTGGATCTCGCCGTCGGGCATCTTCAGCGACACGCCAACGGCCTCATCCGTCATGAGCATTCCGCTGACGGTTTCGCCCTTTTTCAGGCTCATTACCATCATTCCGAAGCCAGGCGCCACGGTTGCGCCGGGATCGACGAGCGCTTCGAGCAAATATTTTCGGTCGTGAATCTTCCCGATTGTCGTGAGGTCTGGCCCTACGTCCGCGCCGTAGCCATCGACTTTGTGGCAACGTACGCATTGAACCACGCCATTGTTCATGAAGATGTCTTTGCCTCGCTCCATATCGCCACCTTCGAGACTAGCTTCGAATTGGGCCACCGCGTTCGCCGTAGTTTTCGACTGATCGTAGAATGTCACCAATTTCTGTATACTCGCTTCTCCGCGACTCCGACTGGCTTCCAAGATATCAAGCGTTGTCTGAGCGGGAGCGCTTCCGCTCAAGACGCTCTGCATCTCCTGAGCCAAGTATTTCGCGGACGTCTCGTCGTCCTGCATTCCGAGAAGCGCGTATGCGTTTTGCCGCTCTCCGATCGAGCCGGAGCGAGAAATTTCGATCGCCCGCTTGACGCCTATTGGCTGGTTGACCTCAACCAACGCGCCTAATGCCGGCATCCGCAGTTTCGGTTTTTTCTCCTCCAGCAACGCAAGCGCAAATCCCTCCACTCCCTCGTCGCTTCGCTTCAACAGAGACGTCAGCGCTGCCGCGCGCACTTCCGGAGAATACTCTTTGTTCTCAAGCTGGGCCATCAGCACTTCTCTCGCCACTACGTATCCATATTGCTGAGCGACGCGCGTCGTCTGAACAAGTAGATCGCTCTCGGCCGATTCGAAAATCGTCTTGATCTCGAGTTGGACTATTTTGTTGATCGAATCGCGACCAGTCGCCGCGTCGCGCGGAAGTCCGGTCGTCGTATCGATCGGATTTTCGTCGCTCCATCCCTCAATCGCGGAGAGAGCCTCGCGGCGCAAACGGTCCGGCAATTCTGAATTCGCGGCGTACCTCAGCAGATTTCGAGCATTGCTCGCTTTCGCCTGGTAGTAGTTCGCGTTGATGATGCGATGATGCATGAACGCGTCCACATCGGTCACCGGCATCGCTTTCGAACTACCGGGCAAGTAGTCTTCGAGCAGTCCCGCCAGATCCGATTGGGCTTCCGCTATCGGCAAATCGTTAATCGCTCGGATCGCCTCATACGCGATCCTCTGATCCGGATCTCCCAAAAACTTTGCGATGAGCGGGTCTCTCGATTTCCGCAGGGCGAGCAAGGTCCCCAATCGGACAGAAGCCGAGGGGGCCTTCATGGCAGCGAGCCAATTCGATTTTTCGATGCCCGCAAGTCCCATCACAAGACCGTGTCGCAGCCACA
>JAJFLS010000613.1 GCA_021772595.1 Opitutales bacterium | reverse complement strand
AAAGATGGTGTAGAACGCTAGAGATGCCGGACAAACGTACGCGCAAAAAACACGACCGAAAATCAGCGCCAAGGATACCGGGAAAACCATCCCCAAGACGAAACCCCAAGTCCAGTTCCCACCTTTAGCAAACACCGAGATCGCCGCAACCGGATCGGTGAACGGAACCCCCAGCACGCGTATCGACCAAGTCATACCGCCATTTCTCTGAGCGACTTCGATCGGGTCGCCCAAAAGGCTGAAAACCGAATCCGAAAATTCGTAGAAAAGACGCGTCGCCTTCCCATCCGCCAGTTCCACCAGCCGCGGATTATTATACGCCTTCTTGTAGTTGATGTACTCCGTCATCATCGCGAAGAAACAGAGCAGCAAAACCACCCCCAAGCGCGTCACTATCGACAAAGGTAATAGCGCCCCAACCGCCTTCACGATGAGCCCCCTTTCTTCGCTTCTTTCGAGAAATCAGAGAAACTCAAACTCAACGATTGCGCCTCGCACACCGGCAAGCACAGCATGCAGCTATCGCACTCCATCCCCAAATCCTTGCTCATCGGATCCAATTGCATGGGACACGCTTTCACGCAAGCCGCGCACTTCGTACAGGCGGAAAAATCGTTCTTCACGCGCACCAGCCGGAATTTCCCCAGCAAGGACTGCAAAGCGCCCCCGGGACAAACGGCGCGGCACCAAAACCGCGGCGCGACGAAGATCTCGACTAGCACGAGCCCCAGCAGAAACAACGTCGAACCCGAAATCACCAAAGCGCCCGCAAGAAAGTCATCCTGCCAAAATCCTCGAAAAAACGACCCGATCGAAAAGTGTATCTCACGCATCATCAGAGCCGGCGGGTAGATCGCCCCCAACAAGGGAATTCCAACAATCGCGGACATCAGCAGGCCGAATCCTAGCAGCGCGTACTTGCTCCCTCTCCACACCCTCAGCCTGGGTTGCTTCTCTGATTTAGGATGAAACTTCTCCCGTACCCAATCCCCCAATTCAAACAGCAGACCCGCTGGGCATATCCAAGAACAAAATACGCGGCCGAATATTAGAGCGATGCAAATTGGAATCGCTATGCCGATCAGAATTGCAGGAACGATATTCTTACTAGCGGCGATCGCCTCCAGCCCAGCCAAAGGATCCGTTAAGGAAGTTCCCAAGAAATCTAGCGACCATGTGTTTCCCCGAATCTTCGATGCCGCGCCTGCAACGAACTCTCTTCTCTGGAGAAGCTCGCTCTCATCCATTTCCTCGCTGGCCTCTCCGATCAGTGCTGCATCGACCGTATTCAGAATCGCATGCGCCGCGCTCGATCCCGTCAAACTTCCAGAGCCTTGGAATTCTCCCCGAGCAACCGCAATTCGATACTGAGCCAAGATCGCAACCACGATCGCCGAAAGGATGATCAAAAATCGAATTCCAAAACGCGCCCACTGAATACGCCTGCTCATACCGCAGCCCTTCCTGATTCGACCCGAATCGCTTTCACGCCTTTCAAGATGCAAGCCTCTTCGCAAAGCCCGCAGCCCACGCAATAATCCTCGTGCACAGTCGGGGCGTTCCTCATTCCTTGCGTAATCGCTTCGTTCCGAAACGGACACGCGGTATGGCACGCTCCACACACGCCGCTTCCATTATGCGACACGCAGGTTCTCTCATCCACCACGGCAAGCCCCATGCGCACATCCTCCTTTTCGTGCACCGCTTCCAAAGCGCCAGAAGGACAGGTCAGCGTGCACTCGAGACAAAGGGTGCAGCCCACATCCGAAGCTGCGACAAAGGGCGTTCCCAGTTCCGCTCGATTGTCCGGTCCCGCAAGCTGGATCGATCCCGACGGGCACGCATCCATACAACGGGTACAACGCATGCACAGCGAAAGAAAACGCTCTTCATCGATCGCCCCTGGAGGTCTCAAAACGGAAGTCTCGTCGAGAGTCGCTCCATCCAACAAGCGATTCCTCTGCATATAGGCCAGCACGCCCAATCCGCCGCAGGTCACTGCCCCAGCGGTCGCGGTCTTTTTCAGCGTCGTCAGAAACGTTCTCCGGTCGATCGAGCTCACGAGTGATACGCCTTCCATCTTTGAATGTAGGCATCGATCGGTGATGAGCCCTCGCCAGGCTCGGAGCCAGCGATGGGCTCTTGAATTTTTCCCTGACGCTCATCCCATTCCGCCCGCGGGATGACACGAATCGCCTGCGGCATATGTACGCATGACTGCTCGCAAAGCCCGCAACCGACACACTCTTCCGGATGAATCGTCGGCTGCTCGAACAAGCCGATCGTCATCGCCTTTCCCGGCAATGGACAAGACCGATAGCATACGCCGCAGGTACGGCCCGCGTAGGAGTAGCAGACCTCTTCGGAAAGAACCGCTACACCCATATTCACCGCACTCATCCCTTCATCAGTAGGCTCGAGCTTTTTGAGCGCTCCCGTAGGGCACACTTGAGTACAGGCCATGCAAAGGATGCAGCCTTGAGCGCGCGCGCTGATCTTCGGAGTCGCCAGATTTTCGATACCGCCCTCAAGTCCATACAACGAAATGCACTTATTCGGGCAAACGTTCGCGCACTGCCCGCAGCCGATACAGGCGTCAAGAAACGCGTCCCCTGGCAAAGCGCCAGGAGGCCGCAGAAATCGGCGAAACCGAGACTGGGCGGGAAGCTTATCGATCAGCGGTATTAGAAATGCCGCGACAGCTCCGCCCAAGAGCGATTTAAGAAAGCCGCCCCGGCTGATAATTCGCGATGTCCATGAATTTTTCATTCAAGCGTTGTTATGGAAATCGTTGGAGTTTTTTGTTGAGAGAAGCCTCCTTTAAGGCGGGTCGCTTGCAAATCCACGCCTCATCCGCGGCGTAGCTACACCGGGAATTCGGTGTGGACAATGCAAGGGTTTAACAATCTGTCGCATCAGATCTTCTCCACGCGACACGCGTTTTTCTTGAAGTCTGCCTGGCCGGAAACGGGATCGAACGCGCGGTGCGTCGTGCCGTTGGCCAGCCACTTGTTCTTTTTCGGATCGGCGGAATCGGCGACCGATAGATTCCAAGGGCTGAAGAGAAATCCTTTTGGAACGAGATTTCTAGCTGGCTTGACCGTCGAGTCCAGGCCGATCGAAACGCGTGCCTCGACCGAGCCGCGACGCGTCACCACACGGACCCATTCGCCGTCCTTCACGCCAAGCTCCTTGGCGTCGTCGGGATGCATCTCGACATACATTTCCGGAACGAGCTTCTTGGTCGTTCCCGAGCGAATTGTTTTCGCGGTATGGAAATGCTCATACACGACTCCGGTCGCCCACCAGAACGGATACTTGTCGGATGGCACATCTTCCACCTTTTTCCCAAGGTGATCGAAGTCGGGAAGCTCGGGCGTCAGACCGGCATCGCGCGCCCGCACGAGGACGTCGAGGTGATCGATCGCGAAATAGGTCGGATCGGTCCCCAGCTTTTTCAGCTCGTCGGTGATTTCCTTATACTCGGAATAGTCCTGGTGGCACATGTGAATGTGCAGCTTGCCATCGGAATGACGGAACTCGGCGTAAGGCTTATCGGGCCAGTATTCTTCTTGCCCCATGTAGCGGCGCTTGGTGCCGCCGGCTTTCGCGATGGCCGCGGTCGGGGCTGGCCACTGGATGCCGCGCAGGTCACGAATTTGTTGATACGGCGACTTTCCGGTCTCTTTCTCGACTTCGAGAATTCCCGTCAAATCCGCGTCGGATCCTTTGGACGCCTCGATGAATGAGCGGAAGATTTCCTCTGGATCGTAATAGCCGTTTTCCTTCCGCTCCCAGGGAGCGATCTTCTTGGGATCGAGCCCGAGGCGCTCGCCGATAAACTTTATCTTGTCGATAACCATGTCTAAGTCCGGTCGCGTACCCTTGATCGGGTTGGCTGTTCCGTCGCAAACATAGAACCGACGCTCGGATTGCACGTAGGTCCCGCCGACCCATTCGCCCCAAGTCGCCGCAGGAAGAATAACGTCCGCGTAGAGATTGTTCGGCGCGTCTTTGTAGATCTCCTGCGCAACCGTGAAACAGCGTTCCAAGGCTGGCCGCACTAGATTATATACGTCCGGCAAATCGATGTGCGTCGCATAGATGAGGTACATCACGTTCACCTCGCCCTTGATCGCACGCTCCATCATACCCACCGCCATGCCAGGATTCGCCGCGCTGGCGACCGCGTCGAGACGCTCTTGCGGGATGCCCCATTGGCTCGCCATGTATTGGCGATGGTCCGCGTTGTCCAAGCCGATATTAAACGGAAGCCGCCCAGTAAGCCCGCCGGTCAGGCGCTCGCCCATCGCGTTTGGCTGCCCGGTCTGAGAGTGAGGCCCGCAGCCAGGTCGACCGATATTGCCCGTCAAGGCCATCAGGTTGATCAAGCTCATCGTGTTATGCTGCCCATGGAGGTGCTGGTTGTATCCAATTCCCCAGAACGACAGCACGCCGCCTTGTCCCCGCTCGCGGCCTTTGAGGCTAGCCTTCGCCCAAATCGCAGCCAACTTGTAGATTTCCTCGGCAGGAATTTTCGTCCGGTCGACCACGTCTTCCGGCTTGTAGCCCGCTTTCACTTCCTCAACGTAGGTCTCCCATCCGGTAGTGTGCTCTTTCAGGAGTGTCCAGTCGACGGCTTCCGGATGATTCTCCATGATCGCGTAAGCGAGCGCGTTGTGGATAGAGATGTCGCCATTAATGGTCGGTAAATGGAACGAGTTTTCCGCATTCACATTCTCCAGCCCTTGCACAGTGCCCGTGCGACGTGGATCCACGCACAGAGTAGGGATGTTGTTCTTGGCTTTGTGGTCCGCCACACGCCAGTAGAGG
>JAJFLS010000612.1 GCA_021772595.1 Opitutales bacterium | reverse complement strand
GCACGCCGGGACGTCGTTGCCCTACCTTTATAACCAAAACAAGCATGAGCGTGAATTCACGCTCATGCTTGCTACTATCACGAGTCTACGCGACTCGTTACAACTCGTTTCCTCCCCAGAGGATCGAGTATTTTTCGCAGTGAATGAGGAGAGATTTGTAAGCACTCAACTCGATGCCTTTCGGCAACGCGTAAACCTGCTCCCCTTTCGTCTTCTTCAATGGACTCACTAAGAGTGATCCTTTTGTTGCATTTTTCCCATTCGTCTCCTTGAAGGCCAACGGGGAAAGAAAGATCTTCAGGTCCGGACCGCTTTTCGATTTAAAGGAATCGTCGATCTTAAGCACGTAGGAATCGCCATCCTTTTCGATGCTCCAATTTCCGGATACGGATTTTTCCTTTTTCAGGAACTCGCCTGTATGCTCGCCGGCCATCAGGCTGGAAGCGCCTATTAGAAGTATTGAGAAAAGAGATAGGAGGGATTTCATATATAAATGTTGTTAACAGTTTTTGGTTCTTTTTCTTGCTGAACCACTCAACAGAACGCAGCCATCGATCCAATGATTGCGGCGAACCGCAATTCAGATTTCTCACCGCTCAATCCGAGCCTCGATACGGCTCATATAGAAAAGGGAAACCACTACTATCGCTCCACCGATTACTATACCAATGCCCACCGTTTCCGTCTTCAGGAAAATCGCCGATTCCACGACGCCGCAAAGCGGGATCATGAAGCGAAAGGCAGAAAGCACATTGACGCTATAGCGTTCGATCAAGCTGTTCCAAATCGCGAACGCGGTCGCCGACAAGATCGACAGATAGACCGTGACCCCTAGCGTCGTCCAGCTGTAATCGGATACGAACGTCTTCCATTGGAACGACCCGACAATCGCGAGCATCAGACCGCCGATCGATAACGATATCGCGGTTATCGAGCGACTCCCGAATCCTGGAGCGGCCTGTCTCATCCCGATAGCGCCCACCGCTCCCAAAAGCGTGGCCAGCAGAAAGGCGACCGTGCCGGCAGCGACATTCCCGCTGCCCGCTCCCGGAGCGTAAACCGCGATCGAGATTCCCAAAACGCAGGCCGCAAGCGCCACCCATTGGCTGCCCGTGGGATGGGCCGACTTCAAAAGCAAGGGCGCCAGCAAGACCCACCACAAGCTCCCCGACCCGATCAGCAGCGCGCCTAGAGCTCCGCTCGAAACTCTCAACCCGTAGTAGAAAAACACATACTGCCCGAACGTCTGTCCCAAGATTACCCAGGAAAGACTTTTCTTCGGAGCATCGCGAAAACTTCTCCAAACGCGTCGACGGCAAAATAGCATCACGAGAAAACCCGCCAGCATAAAGCGTGTTCCCGCGAAGAGCAGCTGTTCTCCGAAGCCGTCCAGAGCTAGATTCGCGTAGCTGAGCTTGATGACCGGAAACGCGCTCCCCCAAAGCCCCGAACAAAGCAAAATCTGCAAATAGAAACTGGCAGGGAGTTTTTTCATAAAAAAACATGATCCACCCACGGATCACACAGATCTACACGGATGACTAGAGAGGCATCAACCACAAGAGATCCTCAATCGCAACAAAATCGACATTCGATCTCGTAGCTCAGCGCTTTAGCCTGAGCCACAACCATAATCAATACTCAGGCTGAAGCACTGAGCTACTAGGAGAGTTCCAATGATTCAGTGTAGGAGCGGGTTTACCCCGCGATAGAGCAGACTTACATAAGTTAACATAAGAAAATCGCGGGATAAACCCGCTCCTACAATTAACCAAATATGGATTCTATTCGATAGTCTCTAAGTAATCGAACGCCTAAAACGCCTTCAACTCCGGCATCGTATCGGCGTACTGCCAGGCTTCATCGAATTCACTTTGAACCACGGCGGCCTCGTCTTTCCTGCCTTGCTCGTCGAGCGAAGCGGCCAGACCGTAAAGCGACCAGCCATTGAGCGGCCACACTACCAAGTCCTCGCGAAACGACATTTCCGCCTCTTCCGATCTCCCTACCGCAAGCAGCGCGGCGCCAAGCGTCTGTCGCGTCGGGTAAAACCAGAACGCCGGCTCCATGTACGGCATCGAATCTTCCGCATCAACCGCTCTCTCATAGGATACAATCGCTTCAAAATTATCTCCAAACGCCGCATGCGCCCTCCCCTCCGCAAGATTCGCTGCGATCCGAGCGATGACCGTCGTAGGCAAAGAAACGTTTTCCATGTCGGCGACCGCCTGTGAATTCGCTATCTCACGAGTCGCTTTCGCGTGGTAAACGGCGCCATCCGAATCCTCCATTCCGGCGTACGCCGTAGCGCGCGCCCAATGCCACATAACGCGATCTAGCGCTTCCGATTCCTCCGGCTCTGGCGTATCCATAACATGGGCCCAGTCGCTAAACCGAACCGCCGTGATTAGCGGCAAGTGCGTAAAGCGAGGCTTTTCCAGAACCGGAATTCCACAAATCGGAGAACCCGCCAACTCTGCGATTTCAGTAGCCTTCTCCATCGCGTATTTCTGCTGTCCCTCAAACGTCAAAGCCCACCAAAGAAAGTGCTCGTTGTGCGGATAGTACAAGCCCGGATAGAAGCCCTGCGCGTTGCATTGCGAAATATACTTCCAGTCGGACTCCGCCGCGCGCTCATTCGCCAGTACCGCCTCATGGTATTGACCGACCCGCATGAAAATATGCGCGGGCATATGCACCAGATGCCCCGCATCCGGCGCGTAGAAACGAAGACTCTCGGCGCTATGCAGACCGCGCTGCGGCTCGGGGCCCGCCTCTACGATATGGATCAACGCGTGGTTCGCGCCGGGATGATCGGGCGAGCGCTCAATCACGCTTTCAAGCAGCGTCATCACTTCCATCGTCGCAGGCTTGGGAGTCTTCTTGTCCGCAAGCCAATAGTCCCAAGCCATCGTGTTCATCATCGAGTCCGCGAATAGCGTAGCAGCGTCCAAGTCATCCGGATACGCCTTCGACAGCTTTCTCATCGCCTCGGCGTATTTCGTATTCAATGCAGTCTGATCCGCATCAGGATTATCCGAATAGCGCTCGGCCAGAGCCTCTATGTATCCCCGCTCCCAATCGCTCGCGCCTTCCGCCAATGACTGGGCTTTTCGCAGCGCTTCAATCGCGGGCGAAACCGCATCCGACTCCATCGCCGCATTAATATTCGGCCCGTGAGCGAACGAAGCGCCCCACCAGGCGATCGCCAGCTTCGGATCGACCGTAGCGGCAGCCTCAAACGAGCGAATCGCTTCCTTGTGATTGAAACCATAGACAAACATCATGCCCTGATTGAAATACCGTTGAGCGAGCTCGGAATCCGTAGAAACCGGTTTTTCGTAATCGCCCAACCCGCTGAAAAGCGGCGCCGGGCCAGACCTACGATCCGTACCGTCGTCCGAAGATTGGTTACTGCAAGCAACTAAGAAAAGCGCGGCCGAAGCCACCGTGGCGATAAATCCAAGTAATCGTTTCATATCAGTACAGGATCGGGAATTAGTCTCAGCTAGGCTGAAACAAGAAGGAACCTTTACATATAGCCCTAATCCAGTCGCGAATCAACCCGTAAATGCAGGGCAACGATTTGAGATTTCCCGCAGATCTTCGCAGATGAATTGCGATCAATGGACTGGCTGCACTGATGCAACTCCACGCCGCATTCGCGACGTAGCTACACCGGGAACCCGGTGTGGAAAGATGCAAGCTTCTCTCGGAAGACGCGATAAGTTGACACGTATGCGCCTACGGGATCGGCAGCATGATAAATCAATACGATTATCAAGTCTCATCAAGTTGGCGCAGCCATCATGTAGCGGCAAAGCCGCGTATCCTGTTAATATTTAAAGTGTAAAATCGAAGGCCAGGTCAGCACTACCATAATTCATCCGTGAAGATCCGTGCTATCCGTGGGCGAAAAACAATGTCCCTATCTGCGTCCATCTGGACAATCTGCGGGCGAAAATTATTTGCTCTCTACGAGGACTTCTTCCTCGGCTTCCGTTTCCTTCGGGGCGTTCACCTGCCAGCGCCAGTACTTTCTTAAACCACGCCTTATATCGTCGAGAATCATCGAGTTCACCGGCACTAGCAACAAGGTGATACCCGTCGCGAAAATGACTCCCCAACCGAGCGATATCGCCATTGGGATCATATACTTCGACTGAGGGCTCTGCTCGAACATCAGCGGCAGCAATCCAGCGAAGGTCGTCAGCGAGGTCAGCAAGATCGGGCGGAACCGCCGCACCCCTGCCGACCGCACCGCTTCCGCGAGCGGGTCGCCCGCTTTGACTCGCTTGCCTATAAAGTGGACCATGATCAGACTGTCGTTCACCACCACTCCGGACAACGCGAGAAACCCGAGTCGCGACATCAGGTTCACCGTCACGCCGTCTCCCCAAATGGCGACGAGTATCCAGTCCATGACCACATGACCCATTACAGCGCCGACAATCCCGAAAGGAATGACCGCCATCACGATGAACGGCTTCACATAGCTGCCCAAGGGAATCGCCAGCAGAACGTAAACTCCGATCAAGACCAGCGTTGTATTGAATCGAATGTTACGAGCATCCTCCTCCGCTTGCCGCGCGTTACCCGATTTCACATAGCTCATGCCTTCGTACTGCTCCACCAGATTGGGCAGAAACTCTCTCTCCAAATCGAATACGATCGCATCGACATCGAGTTCGTCCGAATCCGCATTGGCAGAAACGCTGAGCTGACGCTTCCGATCCACTCGGTAAATCGTCGGCAGACTTTTGCCCAGTTTGATCTCGGCTACTGTATCGAAGGGAACCTCCGTTCCATTAGGCGTACGAATCATCATCGAATCCAATGTCGCCAGCGACTTGCGCTGAGCTTCTGGATACCGAACCATCACGCGCACATCATCGCGTCCGCGCTGGATACGCTGAGCCTCTGTTCCGAAAAACGCCTGTCGAACTTGCCGGGCAAGATTACTCGCGGTGATCCCCAAATACTCCGACTGCGGCTTCAGCAAAAGCTCGAATTCCGATTTCGCGCTTTCGAAGGAATCGGTAATCTCGTTAAGCCCCTGGTACTCTTTCAGTTTTTCCTGAAGCTGGGACGAAGCAGCCTTCAAGTGATCGAAGCTGGGGCTCGTCAAACGGAGCGAAACGCCTGCCCCGCCTCCGCGCAAGTAGCCCAAAGCGAGTTGCTCCGCATCGGGGATCTCGCCTATCGTTTTACGCAGATGAGCCGTTGCTTCCGCGCTCCCGAAACTCTCCCCATGCTCCTCCTGCGGAGACAGCTCTATCACCACTTCGCCCAGTTCCGCGACTCCGACGGCTCGCGTGCCGTAGCTTCGGTACATCGGCTGGCCCCCGGCGGTCGCGAAGACATTGCGAATCATCTCTTTGCCGTATTCCGTATTCACTTCCTCCTTATAGGCCAAAGCGATTTTCTCCATTCTCCGGATATGGCCGTCCGTCGTTTCGAACGGCGTGCCGGAAGGCATCGTCAGGCGAATCGTCACCTGATCCCCCGGAATGCGAGGATAGTAGCTCGACTGGATTCGATTGGTTTCCACCAGACTCCAGACGATCGCCAGCACTCCGATGAAAACCGAAAGCGTGACGTAGCGATGTCGCAGACAAACTTCCAATACCGGCTTGTAGAAACGATTGATTCCCCGCTCAAGCCCATCCGCGATGATACGCTGAAACCGTAAAACGAAGTTCAGCTTCTTTCTCTGCGAATCGCTTCTGCCAATACCTGTGCAATGCTTCAAGTGGGCGGGGAGAATCAACTTCGATTCGACCAGCGAAAAGAGAAGCACCGGGATCACAACAAAGGAAATCTGCTTCAAATTGTTGCCGGTAAACCCGGTCATCGCTTGCAAGGGATAAAACGCCACGATGGTCGTGAGCACTCCGAAGATCACCGGAATCGCGACTTCCTGCGTGCCTTTAATCGAGGCATCGAGCGGCGAGTCCCCTTTTTGCATCCGAAGAAAAATATTCTCTCCAGTGACGATCGCGTCATCGACCACGATCCCCAGAACGAGAATAAACGCGAAGAGCGTGCTCAGATTGAGAGACACGTCCCAGAGGTAAAACATGATGAAGGAGCCGGAGAACGCGACCGGGATCCCCAAGCTCACCCAAAACGCCAAGCTGGGACGCAGGAACGTAGACAAGATAAGAAGCACCAGGCAGAAACCAAACACAGCGCTCCCCGCAAGCGTGGACAAGCGTTGCTTCACACGCTCCGAATCGTCGCTCCAATAGCTCAGCTCAACGCCTTCTGGCAAAGTCGCCCGCTTCCCCTCGAGATAGGTTTTCACCTCGTCCGCCAAGACGATTAGATTCTGATCTCCCGACCGATAGACATCTAGAACGATGCACCGTTTTCCGTTGTAGTTGGAAATCAAGGGCGTCTCGTCAAACCCGTCGTTCACCTGGGCGACATCAGACAAGGTCAAGCGGGTGCCGTCGGCTCGCGTGAATACGACAATCTTCGAAAAGTCGTCGTAGTTGTAAGCCTGGTTTGTCGTGCGCAGCAGAATGTCGCCTCCCTCAGTCCGCACGCTTCCCGCCGACAGGTTGATCGAAGAATTCCGCACGGCGCTCACGATCTGATCGAAGGTCAAGCCGTAGCGCTTCAAGGTCTCTTCGGAAACTTCTATCCCCACTTCGTAGGGTCGCGCCACCTTGAGCGTCACCATCGTAATATTGGGGAGATTCGTCAGATCGTCCCGCACGTTTTCCCCGAGTCGCATCAAATCAGTCTCGTTGAGATTCCCGGACACCACCACAGCGATGAGTCGCTCTGAAAACGTATCCAGATTCACACGCGGCCGCTCGGCCTCGACGGGAAAAGTGTTGATGGCGTCGACTCGATCTTTCACTTGATCAAGCACTTCGCCCATGTCGTAGCCGTCCTCGATTTCCAGCGTGACGCTGCCAGACCCCTCGCCCGCGCGACCCTCCATCTCCTTAATCCCGGCCACGTCGAAGACCGCTTCCTCTAGCCTCATGACGATGGACTCTTCAACTTCGGCCGGCGTCGAGCCGCGGTAGACCACACTCACATCGATCTCGCGACGCAGGTAGTCCGGCCACTCCCGCAAAACCACCTTATTGAACGCCATGTATCCACCGGTCAGCAAAATCGCGAACATCAGTATATTCGCCGCGACTCCGTTTTTCGCGAACCACTCGATAACTTTATTCATGCATCCAGATTCCTCACACGTTTATCGAATCGCTTTGCCCTCGGGGTTTTTTGGAGGATCGCCTCCCGCAACATTTATCCCGTTCTCCATCACAACCGCCACCTTCATGCCTTCCGAAGGAAAACTCAACGGCGTCAGGCAAACGCGTTCGCCCGCCCTCAAACCCGCTCGGACGACAAGACTTTCCTCGTCGCTCCACTCCACCTCGATCGCCCGGCGCTCGAGCCGATTGTCTTGGTTGATGATCACTACATATTCGTTTTTCCGGTACAGCTTTCTCGGAATCACGAAAACGTTCTCAAGAATCTTCCCCTCAATCCGCGCTTGGACGAATGAACCGACTTTCAGCGGCGGGCGCCCATCGGCGCGTTTCCCGTAAGGATCGTCCACTTGAGCCACCAGAAACAGTTGGCGCGAACGCGTATCGAAGGCGCCTTCCGCGCTAATCACACGCCCTTGCCATTCGATCATTGCAGAGCCGACTGTGGTGGTAAAAGCCGCCTGCGGATAGTCTGACGATTGCGTGGTCTCGCCCCTATAGGACTCCGGGATATCGATATAGCCCAGCTCTTTTTCGCTGAGCGGCAAGCGGATCTCCGCGTAGTCCACCGCGTAAATCTGAGCGAGAACATTGCCCGCGGAAACGAACTGCCCGATGTCCACTTCTTTCGAGAGAATCCGGCCCGCGTATGGCGCCGTGATTCGCGTGCGTTCGAGATTGAGTTTCGCATTCGCCAAGCGAGCCGCTGCCGCCGCCGTATTCGCTTTCGCCTCGTCGAGCTGCGGCTTTCGGCTGACAAGATCCGGCGGCTCTTCGTTCGGATTAAGACGCTCCCAATCCACCCGCGCCTGCTCTGCGCTGGCCTCCTCCTCGACTAGGTTCAATTTCGCCTGGGCCAAGCCAGCCTCCGTCACGACCACCGCCGTTTCGTAGTCCCGAGGATCGATCTCCAACAAAACGTCTCCCTCTTCGAAAAAGCCCCCAGCCCGGAACGAAGGCGAAACCGACATCACCTTCCCACGCGCCTCGGAGATCAAAGCGCTTTCCGTCCGCGCCTGAACCGTCCCCTGAGAGTACAGCCAGACTTGATACGATACCGGCTCAAGGCGCTCGACGCTTACCTCGGACAAGGTCTCTTTCTTCGGAAATTTCCGGGGCTCCGGCTCCGACCAAAACAGCCAATAGCAAACCCCGGCAGAGACGCCGAGCACAGCAAGGGGCGGAAGAATTCTGAGAAAACTCATAGATGCATTCGTTTAGGCAGCAAATTATTGGAAAACGTAAAAAAGATTCCCCAATTCCATCCGTTTTTGGACCTCGCCACAAGCCTTCATAAACGCGACTGAATCGCCCCAATCATCCTCTTCGTCATAATCCTCGTCTTCGTCATCGTCCCAAAAACAACCCCCAATCGACTAGGATACACGGATTCCGCCTTCTCCCGCTCAAGGTAGGAGCCTCCTGTAACTGGACGACTGCGTCGTTCAGAAACCAAGCCACTCGCCACCACTATCCCTTGTCCAAGGATAGTGGCCATACCAAATGAATCTTACTTCCGCAGATTTCTCAGAGAGTGTCCAAAAAATGCACTATACAGCATTTTTCATCCGGGACGGCGCCCGGGCGCTACCCCATGCCTCGAGCTTCGCTCGAGAAAAAGGTAGTGCTCGGGCGCCGTCCCGAGCTTTCACGGCATTTATTAGACGCTCTCTCAGATCCTAACAGATATAAAATTAGGAAATTGTGGACTAGCTCGCGGTCTACATAGTCCAAGCCATTGGCTGGAGCCATCAAGGCTTTTCTATCGACCTATTCGCAAGAGCTGGGACCAGAGACTCAAAGCGAGGATTCCATTCCGTGTTATGCGTCGGAAATGACGAATAGCACCGAAATTCGATCCGATGTTATTTGCCAAATTTAAAGTATTAACATTGACGCCGTCCCAGAAAAGTAAGTAATTACACGTATGCCAAAACGGCGAATAATACCCTCCAGCGAAAGTTTCAAATTTGAGGGTTAACCACACGATAGAAAAGATCAATGAATCTAAAAATTCTAGAATTCCGCAAAAGAAATCCTCTCTCTGCAAAAGGGAAATTTTACGTAGATGGCCAATGTCAAGATTGTGACGTATGCAGAGAGTTGGCTCCAAGTGTATTCACTCGTTGTGATTCAGAAGGGATTAGCTATATAGCCAAGCAACCGGTTACCAAAGAAGAATTCCAAATGGTCGAAGAAGTCGTTGAAATGTGCAGCGAACAAGCGATACGAAGCGATGGGCTAAAGCTTGACTGGGATGCACATCCTCCGTTCAAGCGTTATGAAGAAATGAGTCCTTCCGAGAAGGACGAATATAACGCACTTGGTAGGAAAAACTGAAATATATAAAATTCTAGCCGTCGCATTGTAGCAATGGTTACCACTCGTTCCGTTCGCGGCGCCAATGCTACATACGGAATGTTCCAAAAAATGGTCACAATCGATAAATACCATTCAGTTGATGACGCTCATCTCGCCCGGATGAAGCTCGAAGGCAGTGGCGTGCATGTGTTTCTTGCAGACGACGCGATGATTGGAATTAACTGGGCCTACTCCTTCGCCATAGGCGGAGTCAGGCTCCAAGTAAGAAATGAAGATCAAGCAAGAGCGCTAGAAGTTCTTAACTTGTCGCCGTCTGAAGAAGGCATAATTAGTTGCCCAAAATGCGGTTCTCAAAACATTAACTTCAGGAAGATTACAATCCCTTGGGCATTGATCGGACTGGGCGTTCTCATCCCAATTCCTTCATCCAAAATAAACTGCTTGGATTGCCACAACGTATTTAAGTGCGAGATACCAGATTAGAACGATTCGGCTCAAGGAATTCGTTACAGCCGCTCCGCGACTTCCACTCTTCCTAGATCGAGACGCACGACGGAATAAAAGGCGTGCAGTTCAGGAGTTTATCCCTAGAAGGAGTATATACCCTGGGAGCATTCGACTCTTCGCTCTCACCCGAAACTGAAAGGAACCAA
>JAJFLS010000611.1 GCA_021772595.1 Opitutales bacterium | reverse complement strand
TGGTATGATCTCCAAGAATCGAGTGGGGCCGCTTTTTCGGATGAGACTTCTTTGGGTCGGATAAAAACCGCCGATGGCGTCACCGTTGTTGGAGATCAGGTACTTGTAGTTGGAAATGGAGGCTATCGAAATATCGATGAGCGGGAATCTCGTGATTTCCGATCGCTTCCACTTCGCAAGCCTAAAGGTATTTCGGTCATTGGAAAACCAACGGTTCATGATGGGCGACTCTATATTAGCCACCGCGCGGGTGGAGAGGTCTACATTTTGGATATACAGGATATGGAGAACCCGCGGTTGATTGATCGGTTTGTAACCTTAGGAAATCCTTCAAGGGTTATTGTTCATGGCGATCGCCTTTTGATACCTGGAGGGTACGAGGGGTTACTGGTCCGCGATTTATAGGTTTTCTCGATTGGTATTCTGTGGGGCGGAGCACCCTCCTTCTCCGTTAGATGATGACCGACTGTACGCAGTACTTGTTGCCCTGTTGTGGCTCGCCATGGGATTGTATCCAGTGGGCGGGTTTCAGAGTTAGGTCTATAAATAGCAAGGACAGGCTAATTATATTTTAAACTCCTGTTCCCCCTCGTATGCCTAGGTCCCTTCGGTGTTATGTATGTGTCATTTCGTTCGTTGAGGTGTCGTATCAAAATACTCGGTACGAGACGTGTTGTCGGCAGTTAGATCAGCGAGCGAGTCGCATTCGATGAGCGGCGGGAGTTGGGGCTCTTGGCAGAAAGATAAGTGTCCATAAGTAGGATACAGATAGCGCTTGCGGGCTTCTTCAGCTGGGACATTCAATCCGCGAGTTCGTCCTTGCGGGTGAAGGCGGGGCCGTAGATGCAGCTGGAGCTACTTGTTTTTTTGTCGCCGCAGTGGTAGGCTAGTTTGCCTTTAGGGCATAGAGGCGAGTCATCGCAGTGATGTATAGGATGCCGTTGGCAGCGATCGGGCTTCCGTTTATATTGTCGGGGAGTTGAATCTCGCTTAGAAGAGTCTTTTCTCGGTCGGCTTTGAGGACGGCGACTTTTCCGCGCTGACTGGCGATGTAGACCTTTCCATCGGCGACGAGTGGGGATGCCCAGATGACACCCGTGAGCTCGTGTATCCACTGACCTTGGCCTGTTTTCGAATCGATGCAATGCAACTTCCCCGAGGTGTCGGTGATGTAGGCGAGCCCATCGTGAATGGCGGGCGTACTCATGCAGTGCTTCTCGAGAGCGTAGGACCAATTTAATGCACTGTCTGTGATGTCGCCATTACCATCGGGATTGAAGCTCTTGATCCACGATTGTCGTTTGCCGTGCCAGAAATCGCCTCCGTAGGCTATGTATATTTGGTCATCGTTGACGACGGGCATTCCGTATATGTTGCTTGCGCTGATCTCTCGATTGCCTCGGTAGGAGTGAATTTGTTCTTTGGGTGCAGTTGGGTCGCAGTCGAATTGCCAGAGTTTCGCGAGCGATTGAATACGTCCATTTGCGTGCGTGTTCTCGGATAGGGCTTCGAATCCATAGCAAATGCCATTGCCGGCGGCGAAAACGATCTCTTCATGGTTGGTCGAACGAAATAGAGTGGGGGAAGACCATGTTGAGTGCGCGATGTTTGGGCCGATGTTTTCGTTGTCTTGGGCGACAAGTCTGCCTGTCGATTTTTCGAGGACGATCAGGCTCGGCGCATTTTCGTTAACCATGTAGTTGTGCTTAGCATCTACTCCGTTGGATGTGCAGACGTACAGGTAGGACCCATGGATCAGAACTGAGCAATGGGCTGAGTCGTGCGCTTCAACGCCAAGTTCGGCATGCAAGTCGTAGAGCCATAGGATATCTCCATCATTCGATTCCAATGATCTTGGGGACTCGCTAGCTGACATATGATTCTCTTCGTCGAAGAAAGGACCATCGTTGCCGTTGGTTTGTCCGTTTATGTCCAAGCAGACGACCTGGTTTCGATTGTTCACAATGTAGACCTTTTTGCCTTCGACTACTGCTGGAGAAGCGATGCCTGTATTGGGCCAATCCTGATAGCTTCGATCGTCTGCAAGCTTGGGAGTTACGTATTGCCAGAGAAGCGATCCGTCGCTTTCCGAAAGACAATAGAGAGCTCCGAAATCTCCTTGATAGCGTGGGTCGCGGGGCTGGTCGTTGTTTGTCCCTACGAAAATGCGTCCTTGGGAAATGACAGGGGTTGAGTAGCTTTTCGTGCCCAATGGGACGGACCATCTTACGGAGTGTCGTGTATCTGGGTCGAAGGAGTCTGGTAGCCCGGTTTCAGGCGAGACCATGTTGCGCGTGTATTTCTCGCCCCACTGAGGTTGATCTGCGGCAGCAGCGTATGAGTTGAAAATCAAAAAACTGATTATGCCGAGAATCGTTGAGAATTTACCGGAAATGATCATCGAACTGGGTTTTAGGCAGTATTTGGGTGAAGGTCACCAAGAAATTTCGATTCCCGCTGAAGAAATTGTCTCTTTGGGGTGATTTGAGATAGAGAGGGGTGAAAACGGATTGGTACTTAAAAATTGACCTGATCTTTTAAACTCCTGTTTCTCGTCGTATGCCAAGGCCTTTTCGGTGTTATGTATGCGTCACTTCGCTCGAAATGTTTCGTCACAATTGTCCTCAAGTGTCGCTCCTTTCTCGCTCGGTACACTGCGTTGATTGAGGTTTCGTATCAAAATACTCGGTACGGGGCGTGTTGTCGTCAGCGAGATCAGCGAGCGAGTCGCGTTCGGTGAGCGGCGGGATCTGGGACTCTTCGTAGCATAGGAAGTATCCAGAAGTTAGAAACAGATTGTAATTACGGGCTTCTTCGAGCTGGGTCGTTTATTTCGCGAGTTCGTCCTTGCGGGCGAAAGCTATGCCGTAGATGCACTGGAGCTACATGTTGTTTTCGTAGCCATGGTGGTCGGCTCCCGCGATACTGAGCAGCTTGTAGGCTTTGATCTTCTTGGCGTAGCCGACTTGGCTGCTGGACAGAGATCGAGGAATTCGCCGTTTTTATAGAAGGAGATTCGATTTTTCACGAATTCGATCAGCTCCAGTCGTAGAGCTCGACCCGCAGAACCGAAAAGCCCTGCGTTCCCAGCAAAGCCACGCAATTTCTCACTTGATAAGGCAGAACACAGCCCTCAGCCTACCGCTCGAATTGTTCACGAGTGTGCGAGAAGGCCAGACATCGGAACAATTGAATTTCTTATTAATATGAAACGCAATCATTGGCCCGTCTATTTCGCCCTTCTAATGGGAATGTGCGCGTCCTCTTACTCGGAGACCTTGACGCTGCGCGAGGATCGAGAAACCGGCGCCATTCGTGTATTTCAAGAGGGCGGGGACGTCGTCATTCTGACCCAGAACGCAGACCCCGATTTTCGCCCGTATATTCATCCGATCATATCGCCGGACGGCAAGGGCGTCTTGACCGAATTAAGCCCCAGCCACCACCCGCATCAAACCGGAGTGTACTGGGGCTTCACCAGGGCCAATGGGCGGGACTATTTCGGCAACCCAGGCAGCGGTTACTGGCGCCGCGTTTCCTGCCTTCCCCTAATTCGCGAAGGCGAGGCCGTGCAATGGGAAACCGTTTATCAAATGTTGGATGAAGCCGGTGGGGTGGTGATGATCGAAACCCAGCGCTGGACCCTGCGAGACACGGGTGATCGGTATTTTCTAGAGCTGCAATGGACCGGCGAAGCAGTCACCGACGTCACGATTGCCAATTATTTTTATGGTGGACTGTTTGTGCGCATGCCGTGGCACGAGGGCATCGAAAGCGCCGCATTGAACAGCATTGGCCAAACCAATAAAGCCACCGATAGCCAACGCGCGCTCTGGGTAGACGTGGCGATGCCCATCGAAGGGCGTGACGACTGGGGGCATATCGCTATCTTCGAGCATCCGCAAAACCCTGATTTTCCCCAGCCTTGGCGCATCGACAAAAATCTGGGTTTCGGGCCCAGCCGAGCGAAACTGGGCGGTTGGAAGATCAAGAAGGGTGAAAAGGAAGTCTACCTGCATCAATTAGTGATCTACACGGGCGAACTCAATGACAGTCAACTCAACAAGGACTGGTTGCAATACAGCGGCGAAAAGACGCTGCCGCCCAGTAGCGGTTGGCCCGGTGGCGTTATAACCATCACGAAGCCTTAAAGGCAAAGAGCCCCAGAGGGGAGACAGATCATGGCTACTTGATCAATCACGCTCTCGCCGATCTTAGTAATCTTCAGACCCGCCGCATCAACGGCTAGAGCGGCGCATAGGACGGTCGTCGCTAAGAGAAGTTTCCTTATCTTACTCTTCATATTCTAATTCGTTTTCTTCGGTTTGGCCTTATCGCTCTTGCTTAGCTGATCCGCCTCCACTCGCGGGCGTTTGATCGGTCCCTGATCGCCAAGATGGTACATCTTTGCGAAATCGGTATTCGCTTTCTTGCCAGCGACCATGACCCGCGCGTCAGGATGGGCATTTCGAATCACCGGTGTGATCGATAATCCAGCTTTTTAAAGACTGATAAATACGTCGCCTTTATCCCCTCTAATCGGAACAATTGAATATCCTATCAGCAGCATATGACTAAACTTCACTCAATATTCGGCACACTCATGGTGGTAATCATGGCTCTGCCCCAAGGCGCGTTTTGCGAAGAACCCGTACCCGGCATCGAAGTGAGCGGCGTGTTTCCCGGACTGGCCATGGTCGCGGATCATTACCCTCGAACTGAAGCCGGAACCGGAGGGCTAATGCCTTGGGCAGATCGCCTCTGGGTCGTTACCTATGTTGCTCACACTGAAACGAGTGGGTCTGGAACGGGGCTATACTATATCGATGAGTCCATGCAATTGCAAAAGCACCCGTCCAGCGTTGTTGGGACTTATGCCAATCGTTTTATCCACGGCACACGCAGCGAGCTCCTCATAGGCCCCCACGTCATCGACGTTGAAGGCAACGTTCGGACCATCGACTCACTCGTTCCGCATCGTCTTGCCGCCACGATGCAGCACCTCACCGATCCCGAAAACAAGGTCTATTATCTGGCGATGGAAGGCGAGTTTTTCGAGGTGGATCTCCGCACGCTGGAGGTGACGGTTTTGTATGATCTAATGAAGGAACTCAACGAGCCGCCTAAATCCAAGCCGCACTTAAAATCTGGATACACCATTGGCAGTCGGGTTGTGATTGCGAACAATAGCTACAGCCAGAACGACTACGATGAGGAATGGAGCGCTGGTCGACTCGCAGAATGGGATGGCAAGACGTGGACCATACTGGAGGAAACAGCCTTTACCGAGGTCTTTGGTCGTGGCTCGCGCTTGGGCATGGCTATCGGATGGGATAAACGTTCGGTCATACTGAAAGTGTATGCCAAAGGAGAATGGCAGACCTTCCGCCTACCCAAAGGTAGCCAGACTTTCGATAATACCAGCTACACCGAATGGATGCGGATCAGGGAGGTTGAAACCGAACGGCTGTTGATGGATTGCCACGGCATCTTCTACGAAGTCCCTTATCATACCTACCCGGGCCAACTGTTGCCGATCAAGCCTATCGCCAATCACCTGCGGATCGTGCCGGATTTTTGCTCGTGGCGAGGGATGCTTGTACTGGGCGGCAATCAGGCCACGCCTATGAAATGGAAGGGGCAGGATGGCAATCCGCGGGCCGGGCAGCCACAGGCCGGTCTTTGGTTCGGCAAGACCGACGATCTTTGGAGTTTTGGCAAACCCTCGGGCTGGGGAGCCGTCTGGTGGGACACGGATGTTGAACCCAACACGGTTTCCGACCCATTCCTCATGACTGGGTTCGATAAGAAGACGCTCCATTTGAAAAACGAGTCTGGTTACAAAGCGTCTGTGGAAATCGAAGTCGATTTTCTTGGAGACGGGTCTTGGTCGCGTCTCAAGCAAATCGACATACCCGCAAACAGTTACGTTGCCGAGGTATTTCCCGACGGATACAGCGCGCACTGGGTGCACGTCCGTTCGCGGTTCGCATTCAATGCCACCGCCATGTTCATCTACCAGTAGTGCCGCTGTGCCCCAAGATGACCAAACGTTGTTCTATCGTTTGGCGAACTGTCGAAATAAGCCTGAAAGAAGAAACCCATGATGAAAACCACGCAACGAATGTTCTTCATGCTGATGTTCCTGGCGTCAGCCTCTCTACTGGCTGCTGAGAAGCCGAATATCGTCATCATCTTCACCGATGATCAGCAATACGACTCCTATGGCGCGAATGGCCGCTCGAACATTCAAACGCCAGTGCTTGATCGATTGGCGAAAAGAGGCGTGCGTTTCACCAATGCTCATGCGGCCCTTTCTCTTTGCAGTCCATCACGCGCCGCTGTCCTCACTGGTCGATACGGCAGTGCCAATGGTGTGGAACAGCTTAATGCCAAACTGCGAGAGGGTGAGGTCTCCTTCGCGCAGGATTTGAAACACTCGGGTTATACAACTCTGTTCTCGGGCAAGTGGCACCTTAAGAATACCCCGCAAGACCTTGGCTTTGACCGGGCTTGTTCGTTCAAGGGCAACGGCACTTATTTTGGACGTAAAGTAAATGTCGAGGGACGCGAACTAAATCCAGAAGAGCATATTGATCTTTATTGTGCCAGGAAATCGGTCGAGATGATCAAGGATGCAGCCGAACAGGATAAACCTTTCGTCCTCTTTCATTGCACTCAGTTGCCGCACATGGATAACAAACATACCTGGCCAGCAGCAAAGAAGTTCAACGATCTTTATACCGTCGAAGATATGCCGCTGCCGGCGAACTGGAGCGATAGCCTCAAGGACAAACCGGATTACATGAAAGAGGTTCGCAATCGTACGCAGGCCAAGGTATACGGATACGACAAACCAGAAAACATTCGCAAGCACGCAAAGGACTATTACGCGGTTGTTTCCGAGATGGATAGCTTTCTGGAACTCATTTTAAAGTCCCTGAAAGAGAATGGCGTTGAGGACAATACTTATGTGATATATATGTCCGACAACGGCTGGATGCTGGGGGATCACGGCATGACCAGCAAGGTTCTTCCCTTCACCACATCGACCCGAGTGCCCCTGGTTATCGCCGGTCCCGGTATAAAACAGGGTGTCTGCGATACTCCTGCTCTAAATCTCGATTTGACTGCGACCCTCTACGACATCGCCAAAGTTGAGCCGACCGCCAACTTGCACGGCAGGAGTCTTCTCCCGATGGTAAAAGGCGAAGACACCAATCGCACGATCGTTCACGAATGCTTGGGTGGATATGGCGGCAACGATCCCTTTCTCGCAGCCATCAACGGGCGTTGGCTATATATCCAAACCCTTTCCAAAAGTGATCACAACAAAATCACCTTTGAAGAGCTTTACGACAAAGACAAAGATCCCGCCGAAATGACCAATTTAATGACTTCCGAGAAACACCTGGCCGTCCTGAAGTCATTGAAGGCCGAGATAGAGCAGCACCGCGCAAATGTATTGGAACGCTGATTACAAAATGAAGAAACTACTGCTCTTATTGTGCGTATTGAGTACCCCGGATTGGCCGGAGATGCTGTCAAATCCTGTTTAATCCACATTTTTCATATGACTTCTTCGATTCTATACAGTGCCAACGCTTTTACCATATAGAAAAAGGTGAATTCTTACCTTGAACCTTCACATAAAGACGCAACCCAATGGATGAATGTCACCAAAAATTTTCGATTCCCGCTGAAGAGATTGTCTCTTTGGGGTGATTTGAGATAGAGAGAGGTGAAAACGGGTAAGCACTTAAAAATCGACTTGATCTTTAATGCATCTATTTTTCCTAGGCCTCTTCGGTGTTATGTATGTGTCACTTCGTTCGAAATGTTTCGTTACAATGGTCCTCAAGTGCCGCTCCTCTATCGTTTGGTGCACTTTGTTCGTTGAGGTGAAGTATTTAAATACTCGGTACAAGGACGCCAAGTCGGATTCGTGGAAAGTGGCTGTATGCGTTTTCATGAGACGGGAACTAGACTGCAAGATCGCATGGATGAGCGAGCGGTTTAATGCGCCGGCACTGGTGTGAGCTGCTGCCTCAAGCGACTGTGCGAAGGAGAGAGTCTGGGCGCGTCGAACGCGCTATCTGTATTGAATTCAAAAGTTAAGTACTGATCCGTTTTACCGCCTCCTCCATCTGGCAGCGTTCCTTCTCGGTGAGGTGGGATTTCTCTCTCATGTTTGTAGTCGTCGAACAACCACCTCCTAGGCGAGAGAGGCTATTGTCTCACTCTTTTTATTTAACTTATCTTAACCAAGCGTTGCTTTTCGAGCTTGAACGCGGCAATCTTCACTATGCGTAACACGATATTTGGATGGGTTGCCTTGCAATTGATATTGCTGGGCCTATCTGTGGGCAGTGTCGCTCAGACCGAGGGACCACTCAAGATTCATCCAAAGAATCCTCGCTACGTCGCGGACCATGATGGCAACGCGCTCTTCCTCACCGGTTCCCACACATGGGCCGCCTTTCAGGAACGTGGCGTAGAAGGCGAAACACCGGACTTCGACTATGAGGAGTATCTCGAATTCCTTGAGAAGCATGACCACAATTTCATACGACTTTGGACCTGGGAGCAGGCTCAATGGATGCAGTTCGCCGAGCCTGACGTGCCGATCCGCTACACCCCCAATCCCTACCTTCGGCCCGGGCCCGGTCGCGCCCTCGATGGAAAACTAAAGTTTGACGTAACGAAGTTCAATCCCGAGTACTTCAAACGACTGAGGAAAAGAGTTGAAATGGCCGGGGAATGCGAGATCTACGTCGCCGTGATGCTCTTTCAGGGTTTCAGCCTTTCAATGACCCGAGGGGACAATAAGAAAGGGAACGCCTGGCACGGACACCCCTTTCACCCACTAAATAATGTCAACGGCATCGACGGCAACCCCAGTCAGGATGATACGGGTTATGAGGTGCACCAATTGGTGGTGCCGAAGATCACGGCCCTGCAAGAGGCATTTATCCGCAAGACCATCGACACAATCGGGGACCTGGACAACGTTCTCTGGGAGATTTGTAACGAAAGCCCGGGCAGATCGCCGGAGTGGCAATACCACCTGATCCGCGTCATCAAGCAGTACGAATCTGGGCGACCCACTCAGCATCTGGTGGGCATGACTGGGATACCGCTCAAGGTGGACGTGCTCCTGGCGAGTCCGGCCGACTGGATCTCGCCCGGTTCGCGCTCCTTCATCGAAGATCCACCGGCGAACGATGGCGCAAAGATTGTGATCGCCGACAGCGATCACGGTGCCCCGTGGGTCTTTGATATTCTTTGGCCGTGGAAGCACCTGCTTCGCGGGAATCATTTCATTCTGATGGACGGCTATCGCGACTATCGAACTGGCTCAGGCTCACCTGAGAAACCCTTGGCCGAGTGGGACGACTGCCGTGATGCCATGGGGCAAGCTCGGCGATTGTCGGAGCAAATCGACTTGGCCTCGATGCGACCCAATCCAAAGTTGGCATCGACCGGCTATTGCCTCGCTAGCGAAGGGGTGGAGTATATTGCTTTGCTTCCCGAAAGTACGAAGGGTCCGCTGCAGATGACCTTGCCGCCCGGCAAGTACACTGTCGAGTGGCTGCGCTTGGTTCGAGGCTCGCCAACTGCAGTCAAACCGATCCAGGCGAAGGGGGAGCTTCATGAGTTCGTGCCACCTTGGGACGGCCCCTCCGTACTGCACTTGAAGAGGGCTGAGATTCGATAATTCAGATTGTCGTAGCCGGCCAACGACTAATGCTCGACGACATGGGTTGTCAGGTGGGAGTGAAAAGGATCGGCCCTTCAAAATTAAAAATTGCCCCAAAACTATCCCTTTTATGAAACTAACGATTCACTCAACAAACACGTTTAGAATGCTCGCTGCCATTCTGGCGTTTGCGGGCGTCGGCCAAGCGATTGCGGCCGATCCTCCTCCAAATATCGTATTCATCCTGAGCGATGACCAGGCATGGACGGATTATGGTTTTCTGGATCATCCGGATATCAAGACGCCGCACTTGGATAAGTTGGCCGAGAACAGTCTTGTATTCGAACGTGGATACGTAGCCGCTCCGCTTTGCCGACCTTCCTTGGCTTCGATGGCGACGGGGCTGTATCCGTTTCAACATGGCGTCACGGGTAATGATGTGGATGGACGTAACAATCGCGCTGAGTTGGATTTGCCGATACGGGCGGCGTTTCACGAGTATCCGAGCTTCATCAAGTTGCTAACCGCGAATGGCTACCTGGCGCACCAGTCAGGTAAGTGGTGGGAAGGGTCGTATCAGGACGGCGGCTTTACACATGGAATGACGCATGGCGATCCGGAACGCGGAGGCAGGCACGGTGACCATGGGTTGAAGATTGGCCGCGATTCGATGACGCCGATAACGGATTTTATCGACGAAGCGAATGAAGCGGGGAAACCCTTTCTCATCTGGTACGCGCCGTTCCTGCCTCATACGCCGCACAACCCGCCGGAGCGTTTGCTGGAAAAATATTCGAAGCCGGGTCGGGCCGAGGATATCGCGAAGTACTACGCGATGTGCGAGTGGTTCGATGAGACCTGCGGCGAATTGCTCGGCTATCTGGACGAGAAAGCGCTTACCGAAAATACAATGGTCGTTTACATCTGCGACAATGGGTGGGCCGCAAAAAGCACGAACGCGGACGACCCGGACCAGGAACTATGGAGCGGATTTGCCCTACGCTCGAAAGGCTCGCCTTACGAAAACGGTATCCGTACGCCCATTATGGTATCTTGGCCAGGTCAGGTGGAGCCGTCTCGCTCGCCTCAATTGGCTCATGCGATCGACCTCTTTCCTACGATCGCCGCCGCTGCAGGTTTGGAAGCTCCTTCGAATCTGACGGGAGTCAACTTGCTGGATGAAAAGGCCCGAAAGAAACGCAAAGCGGTTTTCGGTGTTACGAATTCGATTCATAACATGTCGCCGGGCAATCCAGATAGTACACTGCAATACCTCTGGTGCGTGGAGGGCGATTGGAAACTCATGATTCGCTACCAGGGCTTAGACACTACCAAATACAAGAATGTGCATGTTTGGGATAGGGCGCCCGTCCGGCTTTTTAATTTGGCGGAGGATCCACGCGGGGATACTGACTTGACGGCTAGCCATCCGGAAATCGTAGAGCGGTTGAGGGAGCGAATCGATGACTGGCACCGAGTCGGTGGTCGCTAATGCATCGCCCAAAAAGTTATAGTTGAATTTTTACGCCCACAGATTGCGCAGATTTACTCAGATGATTTTGAATACAAATATACTAAAATATTTTATGGTATAGACGCGCATTGTCGCGGGGTGAACCCGCTCCTACAATTAGGCAGGGGAGCCGCCGACGAGTCGGGGTCTGCGACAGAATTCGACTTATTTAGCAGTCTCTAAATGTTGATTGACTACGGAACCTCTATTTTGCATTTTCCGCCTTATTCCTATTCCGTTTTTATGTTTATGCTCCGACATGTACTTTTCAGCCTCTTTGGGGCGCTTGCGCTTTGCGGTGTCGGGGGATATTCTCAGTCGGCTGGCGAATCGTCTGAGGATACGGTCTCTTTTAACCGTGATATACGTCCAATATTTTCGGATACGTGCTTCCGCTGTCACGGGCCCGATGAATCCTCGCGCGAGGCGGATCTGCGGTTCGATTTGCCTGAGTCGGCTTTTGCTGAGCGGGAAGGCGGGTACTTCGCGATCGCGCCTGGCGATCCTGAGGTGAGCGAAGCTTGGTTATTGATTAACGAGGAAGATCCGGAGTACCGAATGCCGCCACTAAAATCGCATTTGAAGCTCTCTGAAGAGCAGAAAGAACTGATTGGCCAATGGATCGAAGAGGGTGCGAAGTACGAAAGCCATTGGGCTTTTGAAGCACTGCAAATGCCACCGCTGCCTAAGGTTGAAAATAAATCTTGGCCAATTATCGAGGTCGACCTATTTGTCTTGGCAGGCTTGGAGGCCAAGAGTATCGAGCCTGCGCCTGAAGCTGAAGCGAGCGCCTGGTTGCGACGGGTTACTCAGGACCTGACTGGGTTGCCGCCAACCGTAGCCGAGATTGAAGCATTTGCGGCCGATGATTCTCCGGAGGCGGAGGAGCGGGTCGTGGATCGACTGTTGAATAGCATCGATTACGCCGAACGGATGACGGCCATCTGGCTCGATAATGCGCGCTATGCCGACAGCAACGGCTTTCAGTTCGATAATGCCCGTAGCATGTGGCCGTGGCGTGATTGGGTCATCCAAGCGTTTCGGGCGAACATGCCCTATGACCAGTTTATAACGGAACAATTGGCCGGCGATCTTTTGGAGAATCCAACGCAGGAACAGTTGATCGCCACCGGGTTCAATCGCAATCACCCGCATTCGATCGAAGGAGGCATCATCGATGAAGAGTATCGCGTCATGTATGCCAATGACAAGACGACGACTGCCGGTACGCTGTTTCTCGGTCTGACTATGGAGTGCACGCGCTGTCACGACCACAAGTACGACCCCTTGACGATGACGGACTATTACTCGCTTTTCGCCTTCTTCAATACCAGCGCTGAATTCGGAGCGCCTGGGGAGGAAGGTTTCAAGCACAAGGCAAAGGCAGCCCCGCCGTTTATCGAATATGAATCAGAGGACCCGAACGATTCGGAAAACTCGGAAGCGGAGAAGACCCTGGTCATGGTGATGAAGGAAACCGCTCGTCAGAGCTACATCCTTGAGCAGGGCCTATTTGACCAGCCGGGCGAGAGGGTGGAGGTCCGTACGCCGGCGATGCTATCGGATTTCGATGGCTATTCTGGAAATCGCCTTGGCCTTGCTCGGTGGTTGACGAGCAGTGATAACCCGCTTTTCGCCCGCGTCGCTGTTAATCGATTATGGCAACAGTTTTTCGGTATCGGATTGGTTGATACGCCTGACAATTTCGGTATGCAGGGAGCACTGCCCAGTCATCCATTGTTGCTCGACTGGTTGGCCGTCGAATTCCGCGATAACGATTGGGATCTTCATCACCTGATTCGCGCAATCGTGTTGTCTGCCACCTACTGTCAGTCCTCTGACTTTCGCTCTGATATGGAGGACCCGGATAATCGGCTCCTTGCGCGTGGTCCCACATTCCGCCTTCCTGCTGAGATGATTCGCGACCAGGCTTTGATAGTTGGAGGTCTGATGACGCGTCAAGTCGGCGGCCCAAGCGTCATGCCGTATCAGCCAGAAGGCGTTTGGCTCGATTTAAATGCGCCTGATTCCCATGCCGAAACTTACGAGCAAGGTTCTGGTTCGGACCTTTATCGGAAGAGCCTGTATACTTACTGGCGCCGGGCGGTACTGCATCCGGCGATGGCGGTTTTCGATGCTCCGAATCGCGATGTCTGCAGCGTCGAGCGCGAGTCTACGAACACGCCCTTGCAGGCGCTCGTCACCCTGCATGGGCCGACCTACATTGAGGCCTCCAGGCGTTTGGCTGAGATTTCGGTGGGCGAAGCCGATCCGATTTCCCACGTATTCCACGCCATCCTATCGCGGTTGCCGGATGATGAGGAACGACAGTTGTTGGGGGATCTGCACAAAGTCCGATTGGCGCGCTACGACGAGGATCCGGCCGCTGCCGTTCGTTTAATGGCGGTGGGAGCCTCGCTGGCCGATCCTAATCTTGATATCAGGCAAGTGGCGGCGTTGGCGGATGTTTGCCATGCGGTTTTGAATTTAAGCGAAACGATTACTCGGAAGTAGAGCATGAACGAAATCGAATCAACGCTGGCTCGCATGAGTCGCCGACAGGCCATCAAAACCGCTGTTGGCGGGCTCGGTTCCATGGCGCTGGGCAGCTTGCTGGCAAAGGAGACCACCGCGAGTACTCCGTACCATCATAGGCCGACAGCCCGCCGCGTCATCTATCTGTTTCAGTCAGGTGGGCCTTCGCAATTGGATCTTTTCGACTACAAACCGGCCCTCAAGAAATTTCACGGGAAGGACATTTTCGAGTACGTGCAGCAGAAGGGGCGATTAACGGGGTTTACGGACGACCACAAGATTCACCCGATTATCAATACTCAGTATTCCTTTAAGCAGCACGGCGAGAGCGGATCGTGGGCGAGCGAATTGCTGCCGCATATGAGTCGAATCGTCGATGATGTTTGCACGATTCGATCTGTTAGTACGACGCCGGTGAATCACGATCCCGCGATGACGTTCATGCAGACGGGGCATGGCTTGCCCGGGCGTCCGAGTATCGGGTCTTGGTTGAGTTATGGTCTGGGGACGATGAATCGCAATCTACCGGATTTTGTGGTTCTGGTCTCGAGTGGGGATCTCGGCAATATGCAACCTTTGAATGGGCGACTATGGGGGAATGGGTTTCTGCCAGGGCGTCATCAGGGGGTACGCTTTCGTTCTGGCTCCGATCCAGTACTGTATTTGAACGATCCTTCGGGCAAAACGCTGCGCGAGCAGCGTCAGATGCTCGACGTCATCAATGAGCTCAACGAGCAGGAATTGAAGCGAAGTGGTAACCCGGAAGTGGATACGCGCATCGATCAGTATGAGATGGCTTTCCGCATGCAGACATCCATCCCCGAAATGAGCGATTTGTCCGACGAGCCGGAATCGACTTTCAAGCTCTACGGCGAAGATGCTCGCGAGCCAGGCACCTATGCCTTCAATTGCCTGATGGCGCGCCGACTCGCCGAGCGCGATGTGCGTTACATCCAACTCTATCATTCCGGATGGGATCACCATTTTGACTTGCCCGATCACCTGCCGAAGCGCTGCAAGGAAACCGACCAGGCGAGCGCGGCATTGATTCTTGATTTGAAGCAACGGGGGCTACTCGACGATACGATCGTCGTTTGGGGAGGGGAATTCGGGCGCACCGCGTTCAGTCAGAACGGTAAAGTGGCGGCTTCCTATGGACGAGATCATCATGCCAACTGCTTTACAAAGATTGTGGCGGGCGGCGGTTTCAAGGCCGGGTTGAACTATGGAGAGACGGATGAGTTTTCATACCAGGCTATTCGCGACGAAGTGACGGTTCACGACTTGCACGCCACCATTTTGCATCAATTGGGAATCGACCATGAACGCCTGACCTATCTGTTCCAAGGCAGACGCTACCGCCTGACGGATGTGCACGGACACGTTGTACGCGAACTCGTGGGGTGATGTTTGCTCGACCGTTAGAGTATGACGTAGCACAGGGAACCCATAGATGTTTAACCACAGATTTCACAGATAAGAATCTTGCAGAACAATCATCAAAACGCGCAAGCAAATGATCTGTGCTCTCTGTGAAATCTGTGGTTAAAAATTTCACGCTATTTCTATCGGATGACTATGAAAGCCATAATTCAATTTCTCTTTATCGTATTCGCTGCGTCGCTACCGATTTGGGGAGACGATAGGCCACCCGTGGTGAGCCTGTCGAAACCAAATATTCTTTTCTTTTTCGCGGATGATCAGCGGTTCGATACTCTAGGCTGTGCGGGTCACCCGATTGTGGAGACGCCGACGATCGACCGACTTGCGGCGAAAGGAGCGCGATTTACGAATATGTTCGTCACGCGTTCGACCTGTTGGGCGAGTCGGACCACGATTCTAACGGGATTGACCTCGCGGTCGTCGGTGGAGCTGGATGGGTCGGATCAAGTTAAACCGGAAGCGCTAACTGCTTTATTTCCCGATCGATTACGGGATGCGGGGTACCGCACTGGGCTAATCGGAAAGTGGCATGCCAAAATGCCGAAGGATTTCAAGCCGGAGGAGCATTTCGATGAGTATGAGCGGATCTTTCGAAATCCCTATTTCAAAACGATGCCGGACGGATCGAAACGACACGAGACGGAGTTTATCGCTGATCGTGGGATTGCGTTTCTGAGATCTCAAGGAGATGAGGCTCGTCCGTTCTGTTTGAATCTTTGGTTCAATGTGGGGCATGCCGAGGATAAAGACAGAGTGCCGGGTACGGGGCATTACCCTTGGCCCAAGGCGATGGATGGAAAGTACGATGATATCGAAATACCGGAGCCGCGTTTGTCTGATCCTGCAATTTTCGATGCTCATCCAGGGTTTTTAAAAACGTCGAATCACCGGGAACGGTATCATTGGCGATGGGACACTCCCTAAAAGTATCAACTTAACATGCGAGCCTATTTTCGAATGCTATCTGGGATTGACAGTGCGATGGCCCGGGTGTTGCGGGTACTGGAAACGGAGGGACTCGCTGACAATACCATCGTCGTGTATTCATCGGATAATGGTTATTACATGGGTGATCGCGGTTT
>JAJFLS010000062.1 GCA_021772595.1 Opitutales bacterium | reverse complement strand
AACGACGCCCCCGGCGCGACTCCTCTCGTGATCGATCTGCTTGAGGATAAGGCTGTCGAAGTGACATTGGCAGGCACGGATGAAGAAGGCGACACGCTCGAGTTCGAGATCGTCACGCCGCCTTATCACGGCGTACTCACTTTAGTCGATCCCCAAACTCCGATTCTCGATCCGGTTTTCGAATACACGCCAGAGGGGAACTATAATCTGGGCGACTCCTTTACGTATCGCGTATTCGACGGCGAGCTTTTCTCGGATATCGTGACTGCCCAATTAAATATCGAAGCCGTCAATGACGAACCAGTGGCAGACGCGGGGAATTACTCGATCGAGGAAGATGAAGCTGCGACTCTAGTGCTAGGCGGCTCCGACGTGGACGAAGATGGATTGGAATTCATCATCCAGTCAGTTCCCGGTTACGGAGAGCTCGTTTTCGAAGGGGCCGTTGTAGAGACGATCCCGTTCAATCTAGGCGCGTCGGGCACGATCGATTACCGCCCATTCGAGAATTTCGATGAAAGCGATGTGTTCACATTTCTAGTTTCCGATGGTCAGGCCATGTCGGCGATTGTTGCGGCGAACATTTCCGTGGCTTCGGTCAATGACGCCCCTGTGGCGGAAGCTCAAAGCCTTGTGACCACTGAAGATGTCTCAATCGTGATCGTCCTCGAAGCGATTGATGTCGAAGGCGACTTGCTAGAGTACACCATAACGAATCCGCCAGCGAATGGGACTTTGGACGGAACGCCGCCGAACGTGACCTACATCCCTTCCGAGAACTTCGACGAGTTCGACTCGTTCTCCTTCATCGCGAGCGATACCGAACTCGATTCCGAGCCGGCTCTCGTCGAGATCGAGGTCCAGCCAGTCAATGACGCTCCGATTGCGGAAGTCCTTGCTCTAACCCTCGACGAAGACAGTAGCGCAAGCGTTGTTCTAGTCGCGTCCGACGTCGAAAGCGCGGTCGAGGATCTTTCTTTCGTGATCCAAAGCCTGCCGACGAATGGCGTTCTCGAACTGAATGGGTCCGTTCTCGCAGTCGCTGGCGCGGCGGTGCTTCCGACCGACTCGTTGGTTTATCGTCCGAACTCCGACTTCTCCGCAGCCGATCTCTTCTCGTATTCCGCATCAGATGGCGAAGCGCTGTCAGATGTCGTGGATGTCGCGTTAACAGTTCTCCCGCAAAACGACGCCCCGGCGGTCGAGGACCGCCAGATCGAACTGTTCGAAGATGGCAGCATTGCCATCAATCTGGAAGGCGACGACCCCGACGGTGACCCGCTGACTTTCGAAATCGTAACTCCCCCGACCTTCGGGACGATCTCTGGCGACCTTCCCGAAGTCGTCTACCTGCCCTTCGCGAACGCCAGCGGCGTCGACGCGATCGAGTACCGAGCCTTCGACGGCGAGCTGTATTCGGAAACCAAGACATACGAATTCGGCGTGCTGCCAGTGAACGACCCGCCGGTTGTCGCTCCCACCAGCTTCCAGACCTTAGAGGACACGCCGCTCCAGGACGCGATCAGCGTCGCGGATATCGATTCCGCGTCCGTTGCGCTGTCGGTCGTTACGCCGTCCGCTCGAGGCTCGGTTACGCTAAACGGCTTCAATTTCACCTACACGCCGGAACTCAACCAAACCGAATCCGTATCCTTCGAAGTGCAGGCGAACGATGGCCTTATGAACTCGGCGATCACGACTATCTCCATTTCCATTATCTCAGTGAATGACGTTCCTGTAGCGATGAGCCAGAGCTACGAGATCAATGAAGGAGGGATGATCTCCGATTCGCTGCATGGCGCCGATATCGATGGCGATTCTCTTACCTTCGCCGTTGGTCAAAGTCCGCAAAACGGCGCTGTATCTATACAAAGCGATGGGGCGTTCGAGTATTCGCCAGCGAACGGTTTCTTTGGCCAGGACTCGTTTACTTTTGTCGTCGATGATGGAGCGATTTCGTCCTCTCCAGCAACGATCACGATAACTGTGCTATCTACAAACCAGGCTCCAACGATTTCTCCTCAATCCTTTTCCGTGAACGAAGATGAGCAATCGTTTATAGAAGTGATAGTTGAGGATCTGGATCTAGACGACGTGTTCTTAGAGCTTCAGGGACTTCCGCAGCATGGCACGGTGTTTGTCGACAGGAACTTTATTCTGTATACGCCGAACGAGAATTATAGCGGTACAGATTCCGTAATGGTTTCGGTAAACGACGGTAGCGAATCGTCTTCGGCTGTTGTAATAACGTTTGAAGTGCTTTCGAAGAACGATCCTCCAGTATTGGACACGACGAGCTTTTCGGTTGACGAAGGTGGATCGTTATCAGCTCAGTTGCAAGCCACAGATGCGGATGGCGATGTGGTTTCTTTTTCCCTTTCGTCGGTTCCCGCGTCAGGCTCAATCGCGTTGTCGAGCGATGGTAGTTTCGTATATTCTCCAGACGCTGAATCAGAAGGAGGTGACCGATTCGGGATTCGGATGGATGACGGGAGCGCCAGCGTTTTTTCGTCGATCGACATTTCCATAAGTTCTGTCAATGATGCGCCGGCAGCGGAATCGCTTTTGTTAATCGGTTCTGTAAATCAAACTTCGGCTGGGCAATTGGAGGCGAGTGATCCCGATGATCTGCAGTTGCAGTTTTCTATCGAATCCGATCCGAGTTTTGGGGAGGTGTTGCTGCTTGAGGATGGGCTGTTCGAGTATTCGCCCATCGAGAATTTCACGGGTTCCGATTCATTCACATTTGTTGCTAGCGATGGCGTGAATTCGTCGAATATCGCGACGGTCGATATTTTCATTGAGGGTGATTGCGCCGCTTCAATAGAGGGAGTCTCCCTATGGTGGAGCGCGAACGACGACTTATCCGATTTGATCGAAGGAGTTGATTTGGAATCGATTGGGGCGATTTTTGGTCCTGGGAAGGTGGGGCGAAGTTTTGAACTGAATGGAACGTCAGACTATTTGAGCGCGTCACAAGAACAGCTGACGCAACTCGACTTCACCAATGAATTCACGATAGAGCTCTGGGCGAAACCACAGGAGATTCGCGCCGCCACGATGGTCGGATGGGAGAACTGGGCCTCGTTTAGAATAGACAATGGAAGCATCTGGATGGAGCTTCTCGATACAGTAGGCAGGCGTAAATGGGTTGGTGGCGATTACCCCCTAGTCGCGGATGAGTGGGTGCATCTGGCCACGACGTACAATCGTTCAACCGGAATAGCGCGAATCTACGTTAATGGAGCGTTGCTTGCTGAAAAACAGGTGGGCGATTTCGAGCTCGGCGACAATGGGGATCTCTTGATCGGATTCCCTGGCTCGTTTGGCGGCTATTTCCCGGGCTCCCTGGATGAGATATCGCTATATGATCGCGAATTGGAAGGCGTAGAGATCGCGGCGATCTACGAAGCTGCAGAGAGAGGCAAATGTCTTCTTGCAACGAATGCTCCGCCGCTCGTGGATGCTGGCTTCGATGCGGTTATTGCTGTCGCTCCCGAAGAACTTTTTACCGGTTCGAACGTCGGAAAGAAAATAGTAATCAATAATGACGAATGGACGCTTTCCCAATCTGGATTCAACAACGCTCCAACCGTTGGGAATTTTGTCCGCAATATTCTAAATTGGTTTTCGCCGAACGAGCCGGGCCGCTTTCTCGTCTACTCGGGCAACTTCGGTCTTACGTCTGCTTCTTTACGAACTGCAGCCGAAAGTGGCGGCCATGATTGGACGGTTGATTCTAGCGGTCCCTTGACGCCCGATATCATGCTTCAGTACGATGGCATTTTCCTAGCGGAGATAAACGTAGATGCTCAGCTATTGACGGATTATGTGGCCGAAGGCGGCTGCGTATACATTGCTGCTGGGACAGGCGGTGATGTGGGCATTTGGAATGAATTTCTAGGAAGCCATGGGCTCGCCTACGATTTGACGCTTAACGACATCACCGCAACTTTCGGCATAGATTCAGGGCACCCGCTGCTAGCGGATGTTGGGGAGCTATTCTTTTTTAACGGTAACAATGTTAACGCTTTAGATGGCTGGGCGTCTACTAGCGAAGTGTTCTTGACCGTTGAGAACGACCAACTTCTGGCTTTGTACAACGGTACTCCCGTCATCGGAAACTTGGATGCAGAGATTTCTGATGATTCGCTTCCGTTTGGAGATGACAAAACCATTTCATGGATTCTGAAAGCCGGCCCTGGAGATGTCTATTTTTCGGATCCGACTGGGTCGTCCACAGGATTTAGCGTGAGCGACTACGGGGAGTACACGTTCGAAGTTATTGTGGACGACGGCGAATATCAAGTTTCGGAGACCGTGGTTGTTTCAATTGTCGAGCTAACTTCAGGGAATTCTGCACCGCAGATAAACCTGTCCCCTTCAAGGACGGCGATAGTGAACCAATCCCTTTCGATTGTTCCTCATGTTTCGGATGATGGCCTTCCGATTGGCGCCGAGATCACTTATCTATGGGAAGCCATTTCAGGGCCCGCTAGTCCAATATTCAGTCCTGTCGATCAAAAGGATTTGGAAGCAACTTTCCCGCAGCTCGGAAGCTATATTTTGCGTTTCAGCACTTCAGATAGCGAGGCCGTTTCGGTTGTGGAGTTCGAGGTAGTAGTGGCGGACACCGCGAATAAGGCTCCAGTAGTATTCGCCGGAAGCGATAGGGTTGTAGCCCCATTTGAATTGATCAGTCTCGAAGGATCTGTGGTTGACGATGGCTTGCCGAGGATCGACGATTTGGCCGCTAGATGGGAGATTATATCGAGTCAACCGCAGGGTGTGCTTATTGATGATATAGGAAGCGCAGCTGCGTCGGTTCAATTCTTTCAGCCTGGACGATATGTTCTTAGGCTACGGGCATCGGATGGAGAACTCCAAGCGGACGATGTAGTGGAGTTTGTTGTCGATAGCGATCCGGTGGCGTCTATAATTCAGCCGATCAATGGAAACTACTTCCCGATTGGCAATCAAGTAGATCTGACCATCCAAGCGATCGATGTCGTGAACGATATCGATACCGTAGAAATATTTGTTGATGGACTTAGCTCTGGCTTGGCAACTAGGGAAGGGCTGACAAATCATTGGACGGCATCGATCGCGCTCGCCGATGTAGGAGCCAAATCGTTGACGGCAATTGCAACGAGCACGAGCGGTACTAGCGTCGAATCTGAATCGATCCAGGTTAACGCCATCGCCGATACAGGCGCGTATCCTTATACGCGAATTGAGAATCTGAACGATGGGGACATCGTCAATTCGCTAACGCAGATAGAAGGCACTGTTGCCAGCAGTATCCTTGATTCCTATACGGTAAGGCTCGTTCCGATGGACGTTGATTCGGAACAATCGGAACGGTTGATTACTACCGGATCCCAGTCGAAAGTTAGCGATACATTGGGTTCACTTGATCCGAGCATGTTGCTGAACGGGCTATATCAGCTGGAGCTGAAAGCCGTCGATTTGCTTGGCAGAATTTCGGTCGATTCAATTACTGTAGTTGTTGAAGGTGGATTCAAGATCGGCAATCTCTCGCTAGCTTTCGAAGACTTGAGCGTACCCGTATCCGGAATTCCGATGCAAGCCGTGCGCAGCTATGACAGTCGCGACCGTAGTCAGGGCGATTTCGGGATCGGCTGGCAGATGGCGCTAAGTAACATGCGAATCCAGAAAAATCGTCCGGTTGGCGAAAACTGGATCGCTGAACAGGAGATTGTCACGTTGCCATTCTTTGGTGAAACGATCCGCTACACCGTCCAGACCAACGGAACCAATCTGGTTATGATTCGTCTGCCAGATGATTCAGTGGCAGTTTTCAAAGCTATAGCCAGCCCAGCTCATCAAGACTTAGCACCACTGAAAGATCCTACTATCATATTTGAAGCCTTGGGCGACACATTGGGGAGTTTGGAGATCGTTGGAGACGACGATGCTTGGATTGACGTGTTCAATGGTGCAGTTGACCTCCAATCCGAGTTTTTCGCCTTTGATGTTTTCGATCCGACGCTATTCCTCTATACGACAGTCGACGGAACCGAGTATCTCATCGACGAGGATCTAGGGCTGATTTCAGTTGCCGAT